>JAJFMS010000147.1 GCA_020696885.1 Armatimonadota bacterium
CGAGGAGTTCAACCCCTGGATGACCGGCGCCGTCCTGTAGGAAGGCGCTCCGCGGGGTGTTGGGTGGTGGGTGTTGGGTGTTGGGGATTCTACTGGTTGTTCGGTGGGGGCATTGGCGCCGGCTTTCTGGCCGGCGGCCCTCACCGGGCTGTTCGTGGGCCCGGGGGTCTGCGGCCCCGTTCGACATTCGGACTTCGTAGTTCGCATCTCCGTAGATGACTAACACCTCTTCCGGACTCTCTCCCGCCCCATCGGACCCGGTTCCGCCGGCGGCGGCTCCTCCGGCAGCGGACCTTTTCGAGCTACCGGTCGAAGCACCCGCCGCGGCGGGGGATACCCCGGACGAAGAGCCGGAGCTGCTCCGAAAGTCGTGGCGGGAAGAGCTTCAGGAGATCGACTGGGGCGTGGTCCGCACGCTGATCGGCCAGGAAGCGCTGATCACCATCCGCAGCCGCGCGTGGACCCGGCTGATCGCCTGGTTTGCCTCGGGAACCATCCTCGCAGCGCTGCTGCCGCTCTTCTACCGTTCCGCGCCCGGGCACTGGGTGACGCCGCCCAACCGCGTCTGGCTGGTGATCTGGACCGGCGGCACCGCGCTCGCGCTCCTCGCCGCCGTCTCCGGCTGGACCCGCCGCCGCATCAGCCGGGAGCTGCGGGCCGGCTCGCTGGATGAGATCCTGCTCACCGGGAGCGGTCCGGCGGACATCCTGCTGGGGAAGGTCCTGGCCACGGCCGGCCTGGCGCTGTTGCTGGTGATCGTCGCCTTCCCCTCGGCCTTGATCGCCGGCGCCGTGGGCGGCCAGAGCCTTCCCGCCATGCTGCGCCTATCGCTAACGCTGGGGTTCTGCGCCTACCTCGGGTTGTGCGTCGGGATGGAGTACTCGTTTCGGAGCCCGGGCAGCCGCAGCTCGTTCAGCAAGCTCTGGACCTGCTTCTATGTGGTGCTGTTCCTGGGGAATATCGCACGCATCGTAAACTGGAGCTTCCTGGCCGCGCCGCGCCGGTGGATCATTGCCTACAACCCGGTCTCGACCCTCTTCGCCGCGACCGGAAGCCATTCCGAGCGGTGGCCGATCGGGATCACCGCCTTCGGCGTGCTGCTGGTCGTGCTTACCCTGGTGAGCTTCCGGCTGCTGCGCCGGGAGTGGGCCCAGGCGGCCGAGCGAGCCGGAGAAGGCTCCTGGCTGGACCGCGTGTTCCGCCCGAAGGTGAACCGGGAGACGCTGGCCATGAACCGGGGCGAGAAGTTCCACGGCGGAGCCCTGGCGCTGGAGTACCGGGGGAACCCGATCGAGGTGTTCGAGCGCCGGTTCGGGCATCGCCTTCGGGTCGAGCGCTGGGCCTGGGTGGTGCTATCGCTGCTCGCCGGGATCCTGATGGTGTTTCCTACGGCTTCCTTCAGCCGCCTGGTCTTCGCCGCAGCGCTCTGGGGCGCGTGTCTGCTGGCCGCTCACAACGGGTGCGCGCCGTTTGCCCGGGAGCGAGAAAGCGGGCGCTGGGAGGAGCTGTGCCTCCTGCCGCTCTCCGATCGTGAGATTGCGGGCGGTAAGCTGCTGGTGGGGGGGAAGAGCTGGCTTTACGCCGTGGTGATCGCCGCGGTGGCCCTGGTGCCCGGCAGCTTCTGGCGCGTTCAACCGGAGCCGCAGTGGGTGCTCTGGAGCCTCGTAACACTGCTGGTGCTGCCGCCCTCCATGGGGCTGCTGGGGGCGCTGCTGGGGCTGCTCACCCACTCGGCGGAAGAGGCGCACTGGCGGGTCTCGCTGCTCTCCACGGCTGTTCCGGCCCTGCTGCTGGCGGGAAGCCTCGCCGGATTTCAGCTCCAAGGGGCCGCTGCGATCTGCCCGCTCTTCGGGGCGGTGGAGAGCTCCCCGTTGGGCGTACTGAACCCCTACGCCTGGGCGGGAACACTCCTCTACGCGGTCTGCGGTCTCGCCGCCGGCTGGCTGGTGACCCACCACCTGCGCTGGTTCGCGCTCCACGGGCCGTACGCGTCCTAGCCCGAGCGGCCAGGGGTTTGCCCGGGAAGCCCTCCCGGGTATCACCGCCGGTGGGTGCGCTCTCCGCTTGGTTTGAAGACTCGAGGTTTCTCCCGTGGCCGGGTGAAGTTTGTGGTCGCCGAAGCGCTCTGAAGACGGTGCCCATTACTCCACTACTCCAACACTCCACTACTCCGTCTTCCCACTACTCCCGTATGCAGACCCTTCCGCCCCCTGCTGCCAACCCGAACTCACGCCGGATGCTGGCGGCGCGGGTGGCGTCCCGCCTGGGGCTCTTGCGGGGGCTGCGGCAGGCGCGGGCCAACCGTGGGCTACTGGTGCTGGCCTACCACCGGGTGGGGGATCCGGCCGGCTGCCCACTGAACGAGGAGCTGTTTAGCGTCACCGCTGCGGGGTTGGCGGAGCACGTGCGCCTGCTCCAGCGGTGGGCGCGCGTCACCGACCTGGAGGAGGTTCTCGCCGGCTCCGCTTCTGGGCGGTCGCCCCGGGAGCCGCTGGTGCTGCTCACCTTCGACGACGTGTACCGGGACAACCACTCGGTGGCCTTCCCGATCCTGCGGGACGCCGGGGTTCCGGGCGTGTTCTTCGTCCCCACCGGCCTCATTGAAAGCCGCCACGTGCCGTGGTGGGACCGCATCGCCTACGCCGTGAAGCGGTCGCGGGTGGAGTCGTGCCGGTTGGACTACCCCGCGGAATGCGAGCTGACCGGCCTCCGCACCGATCCGAAAGCCGCGATGGTGCAGGTGCTGCGGCTCTACAAGCGGGACGCCGGGCTGGACAAAGAGCGGCTCATCCAGGCCCTCGAAGCGGCCACCGGCGCCAGCGCGCTGGACGCGCCGGAGCTGGGCGAGCTGTTCGCCACCTGGTCCGAGCTACGGGAGATGGCCGAAGGAGGCATGACCCTGGCCTCTCACACGCACTCCCACCGCCTGCTCGGCCACCTCCCCTACTCGGAGCAGCTCGAGGAGCTCGCGACCTCGCGCGACGTGCTGCGGGCTCGCACCGGGGTCGCTACTTGCGCCGTGGCCTATCCCGTCGGTCGTCGCACCCACTTCAACCAGGACACCCGCGCCGCATTGAAGCAGCTCGGCTACCAGGCCGGCTTCTCCCACTACGGCGGCTGGAATCGCGCGGTCACGGACCCCTACGACATCCGCCGCGTCCGGATGGACCTCAGCGTCGATCCGGAGCTACTCCACGCCGCCGTCTCCCTGCCCCGGTTGTTCGCCACCTGAAAACTCTGCTCCCCGGATGCGCGCAAAGTAACCGCCACATGCGTAGAGTCGTCTGAAGAGGACGTAACGATGCGGTGCCGGTCGGGAGGGCGGACGCCATGAGGCATTTCAAGCACCGGGCAGGGTACACGTGGCCCACACTACTGCTCCTGCTGGGGGCGGTGGTTCTGCTCGTCGCAGTGCTCCTACCGGTCTTCTCCCGCACCCGAGAGGGTCATCGCCCCCGCTGCAAGAGCCACGCCAAGCAGATGTCAACGGCCCTGCAGATGTACCTGCAGGACTACGATCACCGCTTCCCGCCCGCTTCCTACGTCTCGGGCACGCAGTCGTACACCCTGCCCTACCTGCTCTATCCCTACATCAAGAACGCTTACGTGTTCGGCTGCCCGGAGGGCCACCCCGAGGGAACGAAAGCGCAGTACGACCAGAGCCAGGCGGACACCAGCGTCGACTACGGCTACAACGCCGCCGCGCTGACGCAGGACGGCCGGGGGATCGCGGAAGACCGGGTGCTGGAGCCAGCGGCAACGGTGGTGCTCGCGGAGAGCAGCAGCTACCGTACGGCGCCCACCGCGCTCACGCCGGCCCTGGGCGGCACCCCTCCGGTCTACCGGCACCAGGAAACGAACAACGTCGCCTTTGCGGATGGTCACGTCAAGGCGCTGCGGCGCGAGGTGCTGGAGATGAACTCGGAGTCCGAAAGCGGTCACCGCCTCGGCTCCGGCATCGACCGCTTCCCCTACTGGAACCTGCGCTGACCCGGAGCCGATCCCGATGCGTCGCGGCTATTCGTCGATGGATTTTTACGTGGTAATTGGCGGCCTGTTGCTGCTCGAGCTTCTACTATTCTTTC
Organism: Armatimonadota bacterium; assembly: GCA_020696885.1. Next base: position 4,086 of record JAJFMS010000147.1, read on the forward strand.
CGCTCAACTGCGCCCGGGATGCGGCACGGAGCACGCTCTGTCGGAGCAGCCAGAAGCTGCTCGCGCTCGCGATCCGCGCCTACGCCGACGACTACGACGACCGCCTCCCACCGCTCGCCCGGGTGAAGGGCACGCACACAGAGCTGCTTCCGGCGCTCATCGCTCCCTACCTGAGTACGGGCCACTCCGCCTGGACCTGCCCCAGCGCGCCGCCCCGGAGCTCCGGCAAGCAGCCCTACCGGGGTCGGCCGGACGATCCGCTGGTCAGCCACGGCTACAACGGGGTGGCGCTCAGCCGGAACGGACACGGGCTTCCACTGGATCGAGTGAAGCAGCCAGAGGCCACCGTGGCGTTCGTGGACGCCGACTCCTACCTGGCTACTCCGGCTTCCCTCGTCCCGGCCCTCGGCGGCAGCCCGCCAGTTTACCGGCACGATCAACGTGTCATCGTCGGCTGGCTGGACGGGCATGCTTCGATGATGCGGCGCGAGCAGCTCGAGCAGACGGCGGAGTCGGAGAGCGGCAAGCGCCTCGGCTCCGGCATCGACGCGTTCCCCCACTGGAACCTGCGCTGAGCCTGGAGACGACCCGATGCGCCGCGCGTACACCTGGGTGGAGCTGATGGTTACCCTGGTCCTCCTGGTGGTCTTCCTGATGCCCACGATCAATTGGGCGCGGCCGGCGGCGCGGAAGGTAACCTGCCTCAGCAACCAGAAGCAGATCGTCAGCGCGCTCCTCCAATATGCCGAGGACTACGACCGACGTCTTCCGCCGCACGCCTACATAACCGGCACGCGCTCCGTGCTGCTTCCAGCGCTCATCGCCCCTTACGTGAAGTACCCCCGGATCTGGCTCTGTCCCAGCGCGCCTGCCTCGTCTCCCTTTACTGGTCGGCCGGACGATCCGCTGGTCAACTATGGCTACAACTGGTCAGCGCTCACGACGAAGGAACGAGGGCTCCCGCTGGACCGCGTGAACCATCCCCCCAGCACGGTGGCGTTCGTCGAGGCCGACTCGTACCTGGCGGCCCCAGCGTCGCTGGTGCCGGCGCTCGGCGGCAGCCCGCCGGTTTACCGGCATGAGCGCCGTATCAACGTGAGCTGGCTGGACGGTCACGCGAAAAGCGAAGCGGCGGGGGTGTTGGAAGAGACCGCAGTGAGCGAGAATGGCGCCCGGCTCGGCTCGGGGATCGACGCGTTCACCTATTGGAACCTGCGCTGAGGCCGCCGGCAGCTCACTCACGCTGGCGGATATCGGGATCACGGTTGCCGCTACGGCACGATTGCCACGGAGTCCCGGAGCCATCCGGGCAGCACCTGCCGGAGACGGCGACCATAATCGTGAAGCCGTGCCCGGATGGCTCCGGGACTCCGGGCAACCGTTCAGATACGAGCGCCGCCAGCCCGTGAAAGCGTGGTGCGTTGCGCGTGCCCGGTCTGCACGCTAACCACCCAGGTCAGCACGAGGCGGCTGCCTACAGCTCCCGCACGTACTCCAGCACGTCCTTCAGCTCGTCGGGGGTGAGCTCGTGGGCCTTGCCGTGCAGCTTCTGGGTGTTGTGCTTGTCGAAGATCTCTTCCAGCGTCCGGGCGCGGCCGTCGTGGAGGTAGGGATAGGTGTCGTAAACGCCACGTAGATGCGGCACGTCGAGGTCCATGCCCTGCGGCGTCAGGCCGATCCAGGCTTTGCGCTGGGCGCCCGCCTTCGGGCCGGTATGGCAGGAGACGCACTCCGCTTTCCCCGCAAACAGCGCCTGGCCACGGAGGGCCGATTCGGTGTGGGTGCCGTCCGGCTTCCGGTACGGGTTCGGCGGCAGCGGCAGCGACTTCACGAACTCCACCATCGCGCGGAGCCGGGGCTCGTCCAGCTTCGGCGACTCGAAGAGCCCCACGAGCTCTTCCTGCACGAAGTCGTCCAGCGTCTTGTCGCGGCCGCTCCAGCGGAACGGCGCCGTATCCTCGATGTGCCCGCGCAGGCCGCGGACGTTCCGGTTGATCTCCCGTCCCAGCGCGTCGGGCACGTGGATGAACTTCCAGGAGATGCCGTCCGTGTTCCCGTCCGGATGGCACGAGGCGCAGCTAAACTGCCCGCCCTTGGTGAGCGTGGCGGTGTTGAACAGGAACCGGCCCTGCAGGTGCGGGTCCTGCCGCTTGGTCGGACCGAGGTTCACTCGCCGGGTGACCTGGAGCGAGGTGGCATCCACCACCGCCAGGTCGTTCCCCATGTGGTTCGCTACCCAGACCTCGTTACTGCTGGGACGGAACGCCAGCCCCTTCGGCACGGCGCCCACGCCCAGCACGAACTGCGGGTCTCCTCCACCCCGGAGCGGCAGCACATTCACGCTGTGGCCGCCGCTGCAGGTGACGAACGCCCGCTTCCCCTGCGGGTCGAAGACCACCGAGTCGGGGTCGGACACGTCTTTGCCGATCAGGTCCAGCCAGATATTCTCCACGCCGTTCTGCTGCCCGTTCGGCACCTGATGGAACGCCTGGTTCGACCAGATCCCCACGGCGGATTCGGTGGGGCGCTCGTTCTGCGCGCGCTGCCCCACGGCGTAGACCAGCCGGCCGTTCGGATACACCTGCACGCCGCGCAGGTTCACCGCCGGCGTTGGGCCCTGCGCGAACGGCTGCCGGTTGGCGGTGTCGAAGAACGTCACGGAGCCCTGGGTCATGTTCGCGGACACCAGCACCCGTCCGTCCGGCGTGAGGGAGAGCGCGCGCGGGCGGCGGCCCGAGGGCATCCGGGCGATGACCTTGCGCCCCGCCACGTCGACGACGGCTACCTCGTCGAACTGGCTCACGGAGACGTACGCCACGCTCCCATCCGGGGAGAACACCACGTCATACGGCGTGCCGGGCAGCGCCAGCTTCCCGTCCGGCGAGACGGCCACGCCGGTCGGCTGCTCGCCGCCGCTGGCCACGTGGCTCAGGACCTTGCCGGAGGCCGTATCGATGATGGCGACCGCGCCCTCGTCGAACTCCGACACGATGGCACGCGTGCCGTTCGGGGTAAACGCGACCTCGTACGGCGCGCGGTTGCCGTCGAGGGCGGGCCGCACCGCGGCGGCCGGTGAGACGTCTTGCGTGAGCCCCGCGCCCGCCGAGAGGAGGGCGGTAACGGCGGCTGCGGGGATCAATACGGAAGTAGGAGGGATGCGCATCATCAAGACTACGTTCACCAGGCGCGGCGAGTCACCATCCCCGGCGGCCCAGGGCTCATGGCTATCCTAGCAGTTGCCGGATCGGTTGACCGGAAGGAAGGATCGGGATCGGGCGGCCGGTGCGGTCGGTGAACGCCGTTTCGAGCGGGATCCCAAAG
>JAJFMS010000148.1 GCA_020696885.1 Armatimonadota bacterium
CGTGAACGGACCTGCCTACCCGAGCGAACGCCCGTAAACGGGCCTCACTTGTCCGCGCGGCTGCGCGTCGGCCGTCCCCAATACGTCGCCGTCAGCGCGTCTCGCCGCCGTCCCCAAGAGCAGTCATCCCGAGGCGGTCCAAGCCCCAGCGCGCCGTAAGTGTTCCATTCGCACCTCGTCACTCGTACTTCGAGAGAGGGAGTTACTAACCTGACGAAGGGCTGGTGCGAGTGAGATGATCATGGCGTCGGGAAGCCAACCGCGATCGCTTTACGCGCCGACCCCTGGCTGATCCACGGGAGTCTTGCATGAGCACGGATCTAAATCTGCCGGAGGACCTGGGGGAGTTCCTGAAGTCCGGACGCCAGCTCGAATACGACCCGGACGAATGTGACGTCGGTCCGATTACACTGCTGCGGCTCGATCAGCTCAAGATCGAACTGTTCCCCACGGATACCGATAACGGGCTCCGCGAGCGGAAGGACGATCCCCACAAGGGTGAGCTGGGCTGCTACCTGGTGCCGGCCGTGAGCCTCGTCGCCACCTGCGAGGAGTACGAGCCGGTTGGTTTGCTGATCTGGCTGCCGCAGGAAGGCTGCTACGGCACGTGGGATGATTCCCATACGCTGGTGCAGGTGTTCCCGCCTACCGTCACTTGGACCGACATCGCGGCCAATCCGGAGGCGATGCTCAACTCAATCTGGGAAGGCGTTGAAGCCGGTGGGCCGGTTCCGCTGATCCCGTGGCCGCGGTATGCCTACGATCCGCAGCAGCGGTACGAGCCCTTGCCGATCGAGCCCGGAGCTTGAGGGTCCGTTACAGCGGCCGGCGTGTACTCTCCACGCGCAGCCAGCCGCTAGGGGCCGTTCGCCGTCAGTAGCGCCGGCCGGCCCCCGAACCTCGCAACCCCAACCGAACGAGCCCCGCCCCCGCGCCTCGCCGTTTCCGCCCGCCCCCAGGCCCGTTCATGGGCCTTCGCTCAAGTGGGCAGGTCCGTTCACGGCCTGCCGGGTCCGGTATGCTTACTCAGCCCCAGCCGCCACCATCGTCCCAGCACCAACGCCCTCGTCCGCTCCCACCGTCACCATCCCCGCGTTTGCGGCGGCCCGCAGGATGTCCGTCAGGATGCTCTGCACCTGCTCGCGGGACTCCCGGTCCACCACCAGCGGCGGGGTCCAGCAGAACCCGCCCTTCTGGAACGCCACCACCAGCCGTCGGCGGCCGCGGGCTACGAACGGGAGGAGGCCGCCGCCCACCAGTAGCGCCAGCGGCCAGGCGGACATCCGGTACGTGCCCTCGATGTGCAGCAGGAACGGCAGGACCATGGACGCCCCCACCATCAGCCCGGCGGCGATCATGATCGCCGCGAACACCCAGGCGGCGTACGGGCGGATCGGCTCCACGCGCACCTCCCGGACCTCGGAGAGCGGCACTTTCTTCAGGTAGTGCGGGTCGCCGGAGAAGACCAGCCGGGTGGCAGGGACGTAGACCGCCCGGTCGGTGACCGCGAAGCAGAACAACGGCGACTTGGGAGAGGCCTGGTAGGTAATATTGAGCAGGGTGTTCTCGCCCGGCTCGGGTGTTAAGAGCCTATCCCGGTAGGCAGAATTAGGGCGAACCTGAGCGAAAGGGTCGCAGGCTAGGAGGGCGGGAGCGTTCGATATGGCGGATTATCGGGCGCTTTCGCCGGACGACGCATGCGACCGTTGCAGCCAGGCGCAGCCAATTCTGCCTGCCGGGGTAGGCTCCAAGGTGTAGGGCATCGCTGTTTCCAAAAGGTAGCCTGGTATGTCACCATAGTGGCATCGCGGCGCCGCGCCTTCAGGATTGCCGGCAGGCCCATAGAATACTCAATAATTACAATCCCTATGATCGAGCTCATTGACCTGGCCGCCGCCCGCCCCGCGCCCGAACTCGCACCGCCATGCGGCGTGCCCCTGGCGCTCTATGTGCACATCCCGTTCTGCGTGCGGAAGTGCTACTACTGCGACTTCAACTCCGGCCCCGCCTCCGAAGCGATCCGCGAGCAGTACGTGGACGTGCTGGTCGAGGAGATCCGCCGCTCCCCCTGGCGCGGCCAGCCCGCACGCACCGTCTTCTTCGGCGGCGGCACCCCCTCTGAGCTAAACACCCCCCAACTCCGCCGGGTCACCGACGCCCTGCGCCAGACGTTCGTTTTCGAGGCTCATGGGGAAGGGACGAGTAAGAGTAAGAGTAAGACGGCGGCGGCGGAGATCCCAACACCTGAACACCTGAACACCCGAACACCTGAACGCCTGACTCCGGAGTGGACCATCGAGTGCAACCCGGGCACCATCACTGTCGAGTCGCTGCGGGATATGCGGGCGATGGGGTTCAACCGGATCAGCCTGGGGGTGCAGTCGTTCCACGATCACCATTTGAAGGCGATCGGGCGGATCCACTCCGCGGCGCAGGCGCGGGAGGCGGTGGCTGCCGCGCGGGAGGCCGGGTTCGAGCGGCTGAACCTGGACCTGATCTTCTGCCTCCCGGACCAGACGTTCGCGGAGTGGACCGAGGACGTCGAGGCCGCCCTCGCGCTGGGGCCGGAGCACCTCTCGCTCTACAACCTCACCATCGAGGAGAACACGGAATTCGGGCGGCGGCACCGGCTCGGCACACTCTCCCTCCCGGACGAGGACCTCTCCGCCGACATGTATGAATGGACGCTCGACCGCATGCAGGACGCGGGCTTCGTTCAGTATGAGGTTTCCAACTTCGCTCTTCCGGGAGAGGAGTGCCGGCACAACCAGATCTATTGGCGTCAGGAGCCGTCCCTGGGGTTCGGGCCGAGCGCGGCGTCCTACGTGGACGGCGTCCGGTGGACGGACACGGGCAGCATGCAGCGCTACCTTGCCACGGCCGGCAGCGAGCGCGGGCCGGAACGAGGCTATGAGGAGCGGCTCGATCCGCTCACGGCCTGCGGCGAGAGTATCATGCTGGGGCTCCGGACCTACGAAGGGGTAGATCTGGCGGCAGTGGCCGCGCACTACGGACTGGACGCGGAGCAGACCTACGGCAGCATCGCGCGCCGGCTCGTCGAGGACGGGGTGCTGGCGCGCACCGGCACCCGCCTGACGCTCACGCGCCGGGGTGTGATGCTGGCTAACCGGGTCTGCGCCGAGTTCCTCCCGGATTAGAGCCCCGACCGGTGGGATCACCATGGGCCGAAAACAGGAAAGCGGATTTGGCGTTGTAGCCCGCACGGGCGTCTCGCTTCTCGCGCTGGGCTTCGGGAGCGCGTTGTTCGGCGCGCTCGTCGTCGGGCCTTCGCTCGGTAAACAGTTGAGTCGGGATAACCCCCGCGAGCTGAAGCTTCCGCCCGCGGGGACGCGAGTGGCGAGCGCCAAGGCGGAGGCGAGCGACCGTCACCGGGAAGAGCGTACTCGCGAGCCGGAAGCGCGCGCGCACGAGCCGGAGCCGGCGGAAGAGCCGAAGGTCGAGGCTGAGCCCAAGCCGGCCGCCAGGGAAGACCCTTCCCAGTTCGTGGAAGGCACCGGCGCCGAGGCGGTGGTTCCCTCCGCTGCGGCGGTCGCGGCGGATAGCCAGGAGCCGGACCGCAGCCACGACGAGCAGGCCTCCACCGATCCGGTCGCCCCGCGCGCCGCAGTGGAGCCGCTGCGCGAAGTGGAGCGCCCCCGGCGATCCGAGCGTGCTCCGGTAGAGGAGCCACGCGTCCGGGAGCGGAAGCGTGACGTAGAGCCCCGCGCCGAGAAGCCGGCTCTGGAGCGGCCCCGTCGCAGCACCCGCGAGGCCGAGCGGCGCGAGACTCGCGAAGCCGAGGCGGCCACGGAGCGCCGGGAAGCTCGCCGCGAGAGTGACCGCGACCGGCGGGACCGTGAGGAAGTACGAAGCGCCGCGAGCGATCGTCGCACCGAGGCAAAGAAGCGCGACGAGCGGGATGACCGGAGCGATCGGGAAGACCGCAAGTCCACCCGGACCCGGACCCCAGAGCCGCCTCGTACCCGCCTAACCGAGACGAAGAGTGAGGGGGGCTCGTCGAAGCGCGGCGAACCGGTTAAGATCAGTGCAGCACGTCGTCCCGAGCCGGCTACCCCGGTGGCGGAGCCGGCCGAGCCGCCGGTAGACTCGAAGCTGTTCCGCGTGCGCGTGGGCTCGGTCCAGCCTCGCGAGGAAGCCGAGCGCCTTCGCGACGAGATCAAGGGCGCGGCCGGCGTGGACGCATTCCTGGTCCGCATCGGCGAAGGGTTCCAGGTGCAGACCGGCGCGTATCGGCAGAAGGCGAACGCGGAGAAGATTGCGGCAGAGCTGCGGTCCGGTAACTTCCGGCCGCGTGTTACGGAAGACAAGTAGCAAAGGCGGGCGGGCCGGGGCCTGCTCGCGCCGGCAGGCCCGGCAGGCAAACGCGCAACGATCATGAAGAAGGAAACGGCACCCGTCCGAGGCGGCAAGAAGATCGTGGCGCAGAACCGGCGCGCCCGCCACGAGTACGACATCGACGACACGATCGAAGCGGGGATCGTGCTCACCGGCACGGAGATCAAGTCCGTGCGCGGTGGGCACGTCCAGCTTCAGGACGCCTACGCCCGGATCACGGACGGCGAGGCCTGGCTCCACAACATGCACATCGCCCCGTACGATCAGGGCGGTCGGTTCAACGTGGAGACCAACCGGTCCCGCAAGCTGCTGCTGCACCGCCGCGAGATCGAGCGGCTGTATACCAAGGTGCAGGAGAAGGGCCTCTCGCTCATCCCGCTCAGCGTCTACCTGCGGAACGGCTTCGCCAAGCTGGACCTCGCCACCGCCCGCGGCAGGAAGCTGTACGACAAGCGCCAGGCCATCGCAGACAAGGACGCGAAGCGAGACCAGGACCGGGCGATGAGCGAGCGGCGGTAGCGCGGCAGGTCCCTGCCCGAGGCCCGCACCGGATATCACCGCCGGCTGCCGCCCGATCTGCGTGGAGTCGGCGTCTCCAGGCGCCGAGCGCCAGACCATCCACCGTGCGGTTACCGGTAGGGGCATCCGCCGTGATTGCCCTCGCCCGGCCCTCCACCCGGCGCCGGCAGAGCCGTGCTCCTCCGCGATGGTAACTCGATCGCGCTCCCTGCCGAATCTCACCCCTGGCTGCCGCCCAATCTGCGTGGAATCGGCGTCGCCAGGCGCCGATCATCAGACCACTCACCGTGCGATTACCCATAGGGGCATCCGCCGTGATTGCACTCGCCATGCCCTCCTCCCGGCGCCGGCAGAGCCGTACCCACTCGCCGGGCAGGTACGGCTCTGCGCACGCCGGCACCGTCTTCGCTTCCAGGGCAATCACGGCGAATGCCCCTACGGGTAATCGCACGGCGGGGATCACCTTCTGCCGGAGCGCCCCACCCCCCCTTCGCTCCTCCGCGCGAGCCCGCACCTTCCCAGGCGGCTATAATTGCCCCGGGGACGCTTGTGTCTCTCGCCTGCCCTGGGAGCTACCTTCTTGGCCCTTGCCGACCTGCCTGTCTACAATCCGAACCTCCGGATCGGCGCCCACGCGCAAACGTCCGGCGGCCTGCACAACGCGCTTTCCAACGGCCAGGCGGTGGGCTGTGACGTCGTCCAGATCTTTACCAAGAGCCCCCAGCAGTGGAAGGCGCGGGAGTTCACGGACCAGGACGTGGAGCGGTTCCTGCAGGCGCAGCGGGACACCGGCATCCTCTGCCTGGCTGCGCATGACAGCTACCTGATCAATCCGGCGGCCGAAGACCCCGAGATGCTCCAGAAGAGCCGGGACGCCCTGGCGGATGAGCTGGCCCGGAGCGCGCGTCTCCGGCTCCCGTTTGTGGTGATGCACCAGGGCGCAATGGGCTCCGCCTCCGAGGACGAGGCGCTTGGGCGGTTGATCGACACCGTGAAGTACGTGCTGGACCGCTCCCCGGAAGACGGCCCTGCGCTGCTGCTGGAGACCACGGCCGGCCAGGGCAAGTGCCTCGGCCATCGCTTCGAGCAGATCGGGCGGGTGCTGGAGGCGGTGGACGCCGGCTCGCGCCTCGGGGTCTGCCTGGACACCTGCCACCTCTTCGCGGCCGGCTACGACCTCCGGGACGCTGAAAGCTATGCGGCCACGATGGCTGAGTTCGACCGGCTCATCGGCTTGAAGCACGTGCGCATGATACACGCCAACGACTCCAAGAAGGAGCTGGGAAGCCGTGTCGACCGGCATGAAGCGATCGGGAAGGGCCACATCGGACCGGAGGGGTTCCGGCTGCTGATGACCGATGTTCGCTTTGCCGGGGTACCGATCATCCTGGAGACTCCCAAGGAGGGCGATATGGACCCGGTGAACCTCGCGGCGCTCCGGCGCTCCGCCGGCCTCCTGACTGCGGATCCCGCGGAGCTGGCCTGACGTGCCACCACGGCGTAGCCACGCAGCGTATTCCCGCGCAGCGCTCGCGGCCGGTCTCCTGGGCGCAGCCGTCGCCGGGTCCGTCTCCGCCACCGAAGACATCGGCTACCGGTGGCAGACGCCGCGCGTCACCGTCACCTGGAGCGAGGGGGACAGCACCCCGTTCGATCCCGCGTTCCGGCGCCAGGTGGGGCACTGGAAGCGAGCGGCCCAGACCCTCTGGCTGGAGAAGCCGTCCGCCCCGCCGCTGGAACTGGCCGTGTCGTTCTTCGGACCGGAGCAGGGGAGCGCCGGGCCGGTGGTGCGGCTAAAGTCCGGCACGCGCACGGCGGTGGTGCCGGCGCCGATTACGGAAGAGCGAGTGGCGCAGGCTCTCTACCGGGTGCGGGACGGCGCGGCAGCGCAGGCGTCGTCTTCGCTGCCCGCGGATGACGCGGATGGTCGCGTCTCCAGCACCGGGGAGTGGATCGCCAGCGTCTCCTGGCGCGGGAAGGGCCCAGAGCTGTGGCTCATCCCGCCCGTGCCGCGCCGGGTGCTGCACATCCCGTTCCCCGGCACCGGGCCTCTGGCGGATCGGGTGGTCCAGTCGCCGCCGCTCTGGGCGCCGCAAGGCCGCACCGTGGCCTGGATCCAGGGCGGCCGCCTCGCCTTCTTCGAAGCCAAGAGCCAGAAAGCCTGGCTCGCCACCCCGGCCGACCGGCGGGTCGTCGACGTCCAGTGGGCTCCCTACGCGAACATGGTGCTGGCGCAGTTCGACGACGACACGTTCCAGCTCCTGGACCTGCGCCGCTCGACCGCCTACGTGATGTCGGACCTCCTGAAGGACGCCCGCCCAACCGGCGAGTTCTTCTGGTCGCCCACCGGGCGGAGGCTGCTGTTCCGCACGCAGAGCCGGGTAGTCGTGGCTAACCTGGCTACCCCGCGCGGTGCTGTCAACGTGCTGGACCGCCTGCTGAGCCGGCTGGTGGAAGACCACGAGCCGCCGCGAGCGGAGAGCGGCCCGAACGAGGAGCGGCTCGCGGTGCTGGACCTCGCCCGG
>JAJFMS010001170.1 GCA_020696885.1 Armatimonadota bacterium
TTCTCGCTCGATCTCGTTGCCGATAGTCTCCCGAGAGTTGGCAAGTGTGAAGCCAGGAAGCGGGGCGCCTTTCTCGTCTTGCAGCTCCACGCGGAGGCTTCCGTGGGGAATACCGGCAGCGTCTGGTCGCTCCCCAGCGTCCCGACTGTCCGGCCTGCCGTGTCCGTGCCGGCTACCACCACGAATCCCCTCGCGGCGGCGCGGAGGCGCTGGTTGGTGTCCAGCAGGAGCAGCAGACCGTCCGCGTCGATGGTGCGACAGCCGGAGACGTTGAGCACCAGCCAGGGCTGACGCAGGGACGTCAGCAGGTTGAGCTCCCGCCGGAGCGCTTCACAGGTGGCCAGGGTCAGGTCACCCGAGCAGCGGACGATGACGCCCTCCTCCCCGGGAACCCGCGCGATGTGCAAGGCCTAAGAGCATTCCGGGGTTGCGGTGTGGTACATCTGCGTATTCGCTCTCCAACAAAAAACGCCCCGCGCTCGGCGCTCCGCGGCACGCGACTAATTCGCGCCCTTTCGCGTGTTTCGCGAGCTTGCCCGTATGGGGCGACTCCCCTCCCCTTGCCGCGTGCTCTCAATGGCCCGCTGGCGAAAGCGTCCGCCGCAGCCGCCGGAGGCCGCGTTCGATCTGGCTGGCCACCGTGCTGCGCGGGCGGCCGAGGAGCCGTCCCACTTCGTCCTGCGGGAGGCCATCCAGCACGTGCAGTTCGATCGGCTCGCGATAGAGCGGCGGCAGCCGCGCGAGGGCGCGGTCCAGATCCGTGCGCAGCTCGATCCGCTCGTACCGCTCCAGGGTATCGAGCTCGGCGCCGGACTCCCCGGCCGGCAGCGGCTCGTCCAGCGAAAGGGTCGAGCGCCGCTGCCGCAGCAGGTCCACCATTGCGTGGTGTGTGAGCTGCCGGACCCACGCGGGGAACGCCGCGGGGTCGCGGAGCTGTTGGAGGCGCTGGGTTACCCGAAGCTGCACTACCTGCGCCAGGTCCTCCGCATCCTCCCGTCCGAGACGGTATTTCCACTTGCCGAGATCCAGCGAGAGCCGGCGCACGACGGTCATTAGACGGTCCCACGCCTGGGTGTCTCCCTCGCCGCAGCGGCGCACCAGGACGCACACCTCGTCTCCTGACCGGTCCTGTCGTACGGTGAGCGATCGTTCCATCGTTCGTCTCCCAAACAAAGAAAGCCCGGCTGGAGGCCCTCCTTGCGGAAGGTCTCCAGCCGGGCGGTCGTGGCCCGATTCCCGCTGCGACGGTCGTGGTCGCGGCGGGTGTATGCAATTCTTCCGGTCGCCGGGGTTAGCCGAGCAGCTCCACCGCCGCAATCACCTGCTGCGCGGTTTCTTTCAGCGACTGCCGGCGGTTCCGGCTCAGCTTCTGCAGCCGCTGGTACGCCTCGGCCTCGGCGAGCTGGAACCGGCGCATGAAGATCCCCTTCGCCCGCTCCACCAGCTTGCGGGCTTCCAGCGCCTGCTTCAGATCGGAGAGCTCGCCGCGCAGGTCGCGCAGCTCCCCAAAGCGGCTCAACGCCACCTTTAGTGCCGGCTCGATCTGCTCGTCGCTCACCGGCTTCACCAGGTAGCCCGAGGCCCCCGCCCGCAGCGCAGCGTCCACCAGCTCCCGCTCGTTGTAAGCGGTGATCATCACGATCGCGGTCGGCCGGGCCTGCATGATCTGCTCGGTGGCGGAAATGCCGTCCAGCTTCGGCATGCGCACGTCCATCAGGATCGCGTCCGGCTGCAACCGGGCCGCCTCCGCAACCGCTTCCTCGCCGTTCCGCGCTTCGCCGGCCACCTCATGGCCCAGCTTCGCGACCGTCGCCTTCAAGCGCAGCGCGGTGAGCCCCTCGTCTTCGCAGATCAGTATCCGGACCTTCGCCATCGAACCTGCCCTCCGTCGCCCATTGCGACGATCCTGCTGGTCACCACCAAGTCACAAAGGCACCGAGAGGAAACAGGGATATCTGGAGCCAGGCCGGGATCGGCTCTTATGCCCTTAGTGCCTTCGTGTCTTGGTGGTAAATCCTGCCGACCCAGATCGGCTCTTACCATGGGAACCAGACCTCCGCAGCCAGGCCCGGACCGTTCGAGAGGCGCAGCTTGCCGGCGAGATCCCGCTCGGCCAGGGTCTGGACCACCTGCAGCCCCACGCTGGAGTCTCGCGCCAGCTCAAATCCTTCCGGTAGGCCCGGGCCGTCGTCTTCCACCCGCAGCACCAACCCCTCATCCGCCGGCCCGACGCGCACCCGCAGCCGCCCTCCCTGCCGTCCGGCGCAGGCGTGCTTTACGGCGTTGCTCACCAGCTCGTTCAAGATGAGCGCGAGCGTGGTCGCCTTCTTCGAGGAAAGCGCGATGGAAGGCACGGTGATCTCCGTCACGATCGCCTCCGGCGACAGGCGCCCACCCCGCAGCACCATCGGCACCAGTTGCTCCACCAGCGCGCGGATGTCCACCGTCTGCACGTCCTCGTCCTGGCAGAGGAGGTCGTGCACCAGCGCGATCGACTGGATCCGAGCTTCAACTGGTCGCCCTTTCGCCGCTCGCTGGCCAGGAGGGCCGCCCGCTCCTCCTCCGCCCGCTTCCGTTCCGTTACGTCGCGGATGATCGTGATGACGAACGCGCCGTCATCGGTGGAAGTGGGGCTCAGGCTGATCTCTACCGGGAGCTCGCTGCCGTCCTTTCGCTGTGCGTACAGGTCCAGGCCGGAGCCCATCGGCCGGGTACGCGGCTCGCTATGGTAATGGGCACGATGGCCGGCGTGGCCGTCCCGGTAACGCTGGGGGATCAGCGTCTCCACCGGCTGGCCTACCAGTTCTACCCGGCTATAGCCGAACATCTGCTCGCACTGGCCATTCACCAGGTCGATCCGCCCGTCACGCCCCACCAGCACGATGGCGTCCGGCGCGAGCTCCAACAGGTCGCGCAGCTTCGCCTGGGCCGCGGTCGCGGCGGCCAGCGCCCGCGCCCGGGCCATCCAGACCGAAGCCTGGTTCGCGAAGATCATCACCAGGTCCATCTCGTCGGCCGAGAGCCGCAGAGGGGTCCCTCCCCGGTCGCCGATCAGCAGCCCCAGGACCTCTTCGTCGGCGATCAGCGGGACGGCGATGGCGCTGGACACCCGCTCCGCACTGGCGAACGACAGCGGCAGCAGGCCCTCGGCCGCGGGATCCGTGCTCAGCCACGTCTGCCGGTTCCGCAGCGCGCGAGCAGCCGCGGGCAGCGTGGGCAGCGGGGCTCGAAGGCCTTGCACCGCCTCTTCCGAGAAGCCGAACGCTGCCGTGCCCGCCAACTCTCCGCTCTCGGGCAAGCAGAAGAGGACCGCCGTGCGCTCGAGGCGCAGTAGTTGAGCCATCC
>JAJFMS010001171.1 GCA_020696885.1 Armatimonadota bacterium
ACAAGCTGGAGCTCCCCGGACTGACCCTGCACTCCGAGCCGGCTGAAAGCGGGACGGCGAAGTTCGATCTCATGCTGTATATGTGGCAGCGGGCGGATGGCCTGCGCGCGGTGCTGGAGTACAACCTCGACCTCTTCGAGGCCGGCACGATCATTCGCATGCTCGGGCACTTCCATACTTTGCTCGAGAGCATTGCGCTGAACCCCGACCGGCGGCTTTCCGAGCTGTCCCTGCTCTCGCATGAGGAGCGGCACCGGCAGCTGGTGGACTGGAATGACACCGCCGCCGAATCCGCGGCGGAGGGCGCGGTCCACCGGCTCTTCGAGGCGCAGGCGGCGCGGACCCCCCGGGCGGTGGCCGTGGCGGCGGGCGAGGAACAGCTCACCTACGGGGAGCTCGACCGGCGCGCGAACCAGCTCGCCCATCACCTCCGGGGGCGCGGGGTGGGCCCGGACGTGCGGGTGGGCGTGTGCCTGGAGCGGTCGCCGCGCCTGCTCGTGGCGTTGCTGGGCGTCCTCAAGGCCGGCGGGGCCTACGTGGCGCTGGACCCGGCCTACCCGCAGGAGCGGCTGCGGTTCCTGGTGCGCGATGCCGGGGTGGCCGTGCTGCTAACCGACGGCCGCGCAGGGGAGGGGCTGCCGGGCTGGGACGGCGCGGCGACCGTCCGCCTCGAGCCGGACCTCGCGGCCCTCGCCGGCGAGCCGGACACGCCCGATCAATTTCGACCTCTCGGTCTACGAGATCTTCGGGACGCTGAGCTGGGGCGGGACGGTGCTCCTGCTCCGGAGCGCGCTGGAGCTGCCGGAGCGCCCGGACCTGCGGGTCCCGGGGGCGGCCACGCTGCTCAACACGGTGCCCTCGGTGGCGGCTGCCCTGGTGCGGCTGGGGGCGGTGCCCGCCGGGCTCTTGCGGGTGAATCTGGCCGGCGAGCCGGTGCCGCGGGCACTGGTAGAGGCCCTCTACGCCGCCGGGGCCGGGGAGGTCTACAACCTCTACGGCCCCTCGGAGACGACGACCTATTCCACCGTGGCGCATCTGGCCCCGGGCGAGTCGGAAATGCCGGGCATCGGCCGGCCCATCGCGAACACCCGCGCCTACGTGCTGGACCGGCGGCTGGAGCCGGTGCCGATCGGGGTCCCGGGCGAGCTCTATCTCGGGGGGGCGGGCGTGGCGCGGGGGTACCTGGGGCGGCCGGCCCTCACGGCCGAGCGGTTCGTGCCCGACCCGTTCGGGCCCGCGGCCGGCGGGGCGCCCGGGGGGCGGCTGTACCGCACGGGGGACCGGGTGCGCTGGCGCCCCGACGGCACGCTTGAGTTCTTGGGCCGGCTGGACCAGCAGCTCAAGCTGCGGGGCTTCCGGATCGAGCCCGGGGAGATCGAAAGCGTCCTCGGCCAGCACCCGGACGTGCACGATTGCGTCGTGACTCCGCGGGACGACCCGGCGGGCGGACCAGTTCTCGTTGCGTACGTAGTGCCTCGTGCGGCGAGCACCAACGGGTCCTTTGCTTCCGAGATCCGCAACCACCTGCGGGCACGGCTGCCCGAGTACATGGTGCCGTCGGCCTTCGTGGTGTTGGCGGCCCTGCCGCTCTCCCCCAACGGCAAGCTGGACCGTCGCGCGTTGCCGCCTCCCGAGGGAAACTTCGCAGAGGACGAGGCCGCCTTCGTTGCACCACGCACCCCGGTCGAAGAAGCGCTGGCGCGGCAGTGGCGAGAGTTGCTGGGAATCGAGCGGGTGGGCCTCCAGGACAACTTCTTCGAATTGGGCGGTCATTCGCTGCTCGCGGTCAGGCTCTTCGCGGAGATCGAGCGGGCCTTCGATCGCAGACTGCCCCTGTCGACCCTGTTCCAGGCTCCCACGCTGGGACAGCTAGCCGAGGTGATTTCTCAAGCCCCGGGGCCCAATTCGGATTCGGGACTGGCGCCGCTGCACGGCCTTGGCGGATCGCGCCCGCCGCTCTTTCTGGTGCACCTGTACTATGGTGACGTCATGGAGTACCGCGAGCTGGTGAGTCGCCTCCCGCCGGATCTGCCGGTCTATGGATGCGAAGCACCGACGGGGCCTGGCGCACCCGTCCTCCTCACGATCGAGGAGCTCGCCTCGCACCACGTTCGGCGGATACGAGAGAAGCAGCCGACGGGTCCTTACTTCCTCTGTGGGCTCTGCTGGGCGGGGCCGGTCGCGTTCGAGATGGCGTGTCAACTCCGGGCCGCGGGCGAGGAGGTCGGCCTCTTGGCGCTGATCGACAGCGCGTACCCGGGCTTCGATCAGACCCGGCCGGTTCACCACCGGGCGGGAACCCAACTGCGCAGGATCTGGCGGCTGGTCGTTCAGAACGTCCGACGTCTCCGCGCGCTCGAATGGCAGGCCGTGCCGGGATTTCTCAGGCAGCGCCTGGCGAATATCGTGATGCGAGTCGCCGGCGTCACGGCGTTCCGCTGGTCGGTCCGCTTTCAGCGGCCACTCCTTCCCGCGTTCCGTGAGCTGCGAGGTGCGTTACTTCACGCCGGTTGGGTTTACCGGCCGCGGCCCTTTCCCGGCCGGGTCACACTGTTCAGGGCCGTCGGCCAGGGGCTCAAGCGTGGACCCGATCCGTTTACGGGATGGAGCGAGGTCGCGGCCGGCGGCCTGGAAGTACACGAGGTTGCCGGTGGGCACAATACGCTGATGCGGGAGCCACACGT
>JAJFMS010000149.1 GCA_020696885.1 Armatimonadota bacterium
CGTGCTCACCTTCCGCGGCGCGCGAGTGGATCGGGCGCTGAACGACATCGGTATCCTGCACGTCCGGCAGCACGCGGCTACCAACGGCGGGAGTATGCGTGCCGGATCACCCTGTTTCGGGTGGAGGCCCAGCCGGTAGGGTGCATCTACGATCCCGCCAACGGTTGGCACCGGGGATGCAGCGGGAGGTGCGGAGGTGGTAGACGTTCCCGGTGATCACGGAACGCTCATCTCGGAGCCGCACGTAAAGGTGCTCGTGGCGCGCCTCTCTGCGCAGCTGAACCGTGCTCAAGAAGAGCGACTCTGACTGGGCTTGCTCCGGGCCGCCTCCGGCACGAGGCCCGTCCGTCGGCGAGCTTCGTTTTGGATCGACCGTAGGCAGGCGAGCCCCGCTCTGCTAAACACAGGAGCACGATGCGCTGCTACCTGGGGAGCATCGCCTACCAGACCAACAGCACCCTGAAGTGCGATCCGAAGATCGGGCACATCCTGAATAACAAGCAGGCGATGGCCAACCTCTGGGGACGGGAGTACCGCAAGGGTTGGGAGCCGAAGGTATAGCCTATCCCAACCACTCTTAATTTGATGAACGGCCCGCGCGCCGACTAAGCCGTGTGCCGTTCATCTAGGGTGGCGCTCGTCCTCCCGTTCTGCAACAGTGCGCACGGAGAGGGCAAAACCGCTTGCCCCTTGACAGACCGGACTTTCCGCTCGCTGCCCCCAGCTACCAAAGGAACGCGCTCCGGGTCTTGCCGGTCTGGGAAGGAAAGGCCGCGCTTATTAGCAGCGCAGCCCTTCTATGCTCCAGCCTGCCGGCGCGCCTCGTCCGCCGGCCGACCACGCTTGGCGCAGCACGGGGTCCCTATCATCCAGCACCCGGCTTTGTCGGGCTGCTCAACTCCTGAGCGGCGGGGGGTCGCCAGGACGTTATCCCCGCTTGGGTTGCAGCCCCAGCGGGTCGGCATCCAACGGCTCCTGCCCCTCCGGGAACGCGTTCCTGGCGTGCCAGCGAAAAGTACTCTGGCAGTGGGGGCACTGGATGATGTTGCCCTGCCGCACGTTCTCGGTGACGGTCGGGGTCTGTCCACCCACCCCGGTCGGGATCCACTGGTTGCATTTCGGGCAACGCGCGGTTAGTTCCGCCATCAGCATGCCTCCTCGATCTTTCTTCCGTGCCACGATGCCCTGTAAACGCACGAGTTGCCGGTTACAGATGCTGGCGCCGCTGCTGGCGCGAACTCGCGCCGCGGTCGCGAGTGAGGAGTAGCCCGGCCCTGGGGATCCTCCGGGTTGGCGGCACACCAGAGAGGCTCCCAGTCAGTTACCCGAAGTGAATCGCACCTGGCTCCCCGCATCCACGGTACTGCTACCGTACCATGTAATCACACTCTGGCTCGGCTTGCGGAAGTTCACAAGCCGTTCGACTACGGGGAGGGATGCGGACGGCGCCCCGGCCACCCCGGAGGAACTGGCGGAAACCGATGATTTCCTGCGCCTGCGGAACCTGGAGCACGACGCCACCATTGCCGCAGAGGTCGGCGTCCGCCTGAACGGAACGGCGAGCGCAGAGCCGAGAAGGAATCCAGGCCAGGTTGCGAGTTGATGCCGCGCGGTGCGGTCGCTCTCACACTCGACCTCTCTCTGGTTACGCACAATACCGCGCATTTCCAGGTAATCCCCGCGCTCCACGTCCTTACCTCAGCACGATGCTCTGCCACCTGGGGAACATCACCTGCCGCACCAACAGCACCCTGAAGTGCGACCGGAAAACGGGCCACATCCTCGGCAACAAGGAAGCGTCCACGCTCTGGGGCCGCGTTTACCGGAAGGGCTGGGAGCCGAAGGTGCAGTATTGCTTTGGGTTTCCAGATAGGGAACGCCTGGAGTCGAGGCTCCGCACTCTGGGTGGTTCGCGGGGTCCCCGAGTTAGCGGCTATTCATCAAGCCACTGGAACGCATCGTTGGATTAGCACTCATCGTCAGCCGGCGTAGCGTGAGTATCCGCTACGCAGGGCGGGTCGTGACCTCCGGAGAATCCTTGCAAGTACCGGTGAGCTTACGAGTCGCCCGGAAGGGAGGAGCCGCCGGCTGTGATGGTCTGGAGAGCTGGGGGCGGTACACCGGCAGCGGTGGCAATCACTGTCGGCCGACTCTCCACAGCGCCGGCTAGCTCCTCGCGCGCGGCGGCCAGGCGGATCGCCTCAGTGGCGACCTCCCGGGCGGAACTGGCCAGCTCCGCAAACCCAGTGGCATCGAGCGCCCGAGCGTGTAGCGCCATTAGCCCTTCCCGCATGGCGACAATTTGCGATTCGATCTCGCTTCTCAACGCGGCAGCCCGGCGAAACATCAGTGCGGAGTGCTCATGCGTCTCCGCGCTGTAGCGGAGGGCGCGGGCACGGCGCTCGAGCGACTCCGAAGTGACGCGATCCGGCTCTGTCCCTGCCTGCAGTTCGAGCGCCTGGGCCTCTTGCCGAAGTACCGCGGTATCCAGCGGCACCGCCTCCAGCGGTGGTAGTCGCTCGATAGCGGCGGCCAGACTGCCCAACGCCTCTCGCAGATTCGCTTCGGTCGCTGCAGGTCCCGGCTGGCGGACGGCGTCCCGCACCAGTTCCAGAAAGAGACGGTCCATCGACCCTGAAGTCTTCTCTAGCAGCCGGTCGACTTCTTCCGCGGAAAGCGGCGCTTCGAGCAGGCGGCGGAAACGGGCCCGTGCCCAGCCGATGCCGCTCGCGGCCGCCGCCAGTCCCACGGTGCCCAGGTACAGGGGAAGGAACTGGATGGGCTGGTGCAGCGGAATGAAAAGCAGCGCGGAGCCGACAATCGAGACCGGCAAGGCGGGGATCAGCGGGACCAACCAGTTGCTGATCGCCTCTTTAGCCGCTGGAACGAGGGCGGCGGCGCTGCTCTCGTCCAGACCCATGTCGCTGCTGCAGAGACGGCCAACGACGCCAAGCTGTGGTTCCGGCGCCTCCGCGCCCACCTTATCGGGCGAGTCGCGGGCCTGCAGGAACCGTACGTGCCAGGCGAGCCCCAGATCTTTCGGGACGATGCGCATCGAAGACCTCCAATGCCTCCCATCTCTTCAGAGTAGTAAGTGGGAGTTAACAAGTCTGTTCCGTACCGCCCGTGCCGTGCGGCGCTTCGATGCGGAAGGACTTTCTGCACTCTACGTAGGCGCCGACATGTGAGCTATTCCTCCGCGATCCTCCGTGTCCAGCTGGTCTGACGACGGGGGCCGCCATACCGGAAAAGGAGCCGAGGCTGGCGCCGTAGATCGGGAACGCGGTCAACTGCTGCCAGCCAGCCCGTGCCCCGGCGGGGCACGGGCGGGCTCGACCCGCGCGTCATACCGATAGTCGGTGGACTTCCAGTCGAACCCGGTAAACCAGCCGACACTCAACGCACCTGGACGCACCAAGTAAGGCCAAGCTGAGGGTCATCGGCTGACAGGCCCGCTCCAGTTCCCGCGCAGACCGTCGCCGACTCCGGTTGCTGGTGAGATCGACTTATGCTTCAGGTACTGCGGCTGGAACGGGTTCAGGGTCAGGAACCGGCTCCGCACCCAACTCTGCCGGATCAAGGACGCCCAGTCTCCGCCCAAGGTTTTCCTGCGCAGCAACCACCGCTTCCCAGGTCGAGTAGGTGCCCCAAAGGATATCGACATAATAGGCACTCTGGCCAATCGCGCGTCCCCGCCACCGAGGGCTCTGCGCCGTGTCCTCCGGGGTTAGCTCCACGTCCAACTGCTGCTCCTCCACCACCGGGAACAGCGCGAACAGGCAGTAGTTACCCTCTACCCCGCCCACCTGAGCCTCGTCGCGCGAGGTTTCGATCTTTAGCGCTTGCGCCAGGTTGATCAGTTCTCCATCCCGATTGTAAGTCCACATTCTCATTCTCCTGATCCAGGCGAGACGGTGAGCCAACCCGCTCCGACAACCATCCCCGAAGGGCCGGAAAGACAGAGAAGGCACTCTCGCTCTTGGGGCGCGTATCCCTTCTTTATAGTCGAGTTCAGCCTTCGTACCCGATGCCATATGGATGAAGTAGCCCCTTCCTGGTCGAAGGATGCGTCAAGCGAGCAGGCATTCGCCTGGCTTGTAACCAAGATGAGTCACGCTTCGCTCCGCGGGTGGTGGAGGGGTTGGGATGGGATCGCTCCGAAAGATGTCGGGTGGTTTCTGCGATGCTTGCCCTCTCCGTGAGGCCACGCTTTGACCCTGGGTGCGATGCAAACCCAGGGTAGTGATCAAGCAAGCATAAGGAGCACGTGGAGCGGGGCGCGGAAGTAGGACACGAGGTCCCAAGTCGCTAATGGGCCCCGAGCGACCTGTGGCTCGGGGCCCTTGTGTATACCGACAGCAGCCGCTTTCGACGCGGTCCCGAACGCCGCCTTCTTAACGCTTAAAGCCTGCAGATCAGCAACTCCCGCTCGTAGATGGTCTCCGGGGGGAGCCGTCCGTGGAGCTCGATGAAGAGCTCTTCGTGGCCGAGCACCTCCTGCTTCCAGGCGGCGCGGTCCACGTGCTGCAGCTCCTCGAAGGCGCGCTTCGGGAAGGGGAGGCCCTTCCACTCCAGGTCCTCGTAGTGCGGCACCCACCCGATCGCCGTCTCCTTTCCCAGGGCGCGGCCGCGGGCCCGGTCGACGATCCACTTCAGCACGCGCATGTTCTCGCCGAAGCCGGGCCAGAGGAACTCGCCTTGGGCGTTCTTGCGGAACCAGTTCACGTGGAAGATGCGCGGCGTCTCCGCCAGGGAGCGCTGCATGCGGATCCAGTGCCGGAAGTAGTCGCCCATGTGGTAGCCGCAGAACGGCAGCATGGCCATCGGGTCACGGCGCACTTTGCCGATGGTCCCGGCCGCGGCGGCGGTCATCTCCGAGCCCATGGTGGCGCCGAGGTAGACGCCCGCGCTCCAGTTGAACGCCTGGAAGACCAGCGGGATGGTGGTGGCGCGGCGACCGCCGAAGAGGATGGCGCTGATCGGCACGCCGTCCGGGTTTTCCCAATCAGGGTCGATGGTGGGGCACTGGGAGGCGGGCGCGGTGAAACGGCTGTTCGGATGCGCCGCCTTCTTGCCGGTCTCCGCCGCAATCTCGGGGGTCCAGCGGTTTCCCTGCCAGTCCAGGCACTCGGCCGGCGGCTCGTCGGTCATGCCTTCCCACCAGACCCCGCCCTCGGGCGTCAGCGCGGTGTTGGTGAAGATCGTGTTGCGGGAGAGGGTGGCCATCGCGTTCGGGTTGGTCTTGGCCGAGGTGCCGGGCGCCACGCCGAAGAAGCCCGCTTCCGGGTTGATCGCCCGCAGGTGACCGTTGGCGTCCGGCTTGATCCAGGCGATGTCGTCGCCGACGGTCCAGACCTTCCACCCCTCGAACCCTTCCGGAGGGATCAGCATCGCGAAGTTCGTCTTGCCGCAGGCGGAGGGAAAGGCGGCCGTGACGTAGGTCTTCTCGCCCTGGGGGTTCTCCACGCCCAGGATCAGCATGTGCTCCGCCAGCCAGCCCTCGTCCCGGGCGATGTTGGAGGCGATGCGCAGGGCGAAGCACTTTTTGCCCAGGAGCGCGTTGCCGCCGTAGCCGGAGCCGTACGACCAGATCTCGCGCGTTTCCGGGAAATGGACGATGTACTTCTCCGGGTTGCAGGGCCACGGCACGTCGGCCTGACCCGGCGCCAGCGGGGCGCCGACGCTGTGCATGCAGGGCACCACGCGCTTCTCGGCCTTGTCGATCTCCGCGAAGACCGGCAGCCCGATGCGGGTCATGATCCGCATGCTCGCCACCACGTAGGGGGAGTCCGTGAGCTGGACGCCGATCTTCGCCATGGGTGAGCCGACCGGCCCCATGCTGAACGGCAGCACGTACATGGTGCGGCCCCGCATGGAGCCCTCGAAGAGGCCCTTCAGCCGCTTCCGCATCTTGTACGGATCTTCCCAGTTGTTGGTCGGTCCCGCCGCATCCTGGGAAAGCGAGCAGATGAAGGTGCGGTCTTCCACCCGGGCCACGTCGCTGGCGTCGGAACGCGCGTAGTAGCAGCCGGGCCACAGTTCCTCGTTCAGCCTGGTAAGGGTGCCGCTCTCCACCATCTGGGCGCAAAGGAGGTCGTACTCTTCCTGCGAGCCATCCACCCAGTGGAGTGCGGCCGGCTGGGTGAGCCTCGCCATCTTCTCCACCCACCGCAGCAAGTGCGTGTTGGTACTCAGCGGTACTTGCGGATCCCGGCCCCATCCCAACTCGGCACTGCGGCTCGACATACTCACTCCTTCTCGGCGTTCCACTCAACCTATAGTATTGCATCTCGAAGGGGACAAGCCGCCTCCAGTACGCGCACGGAACGCGGGGTAGGAAGCGACCCGCGCGGAGGGTCCGCAGCAGGCGAGGGTCACCACCGGGAAGCCGCTCGGACGGATCCGGTTCGACGGCGCGAAGCCCCAGGAGGTGGTCAGCCTCGCCCCGAAAGCGGGCCGCTCCGGGGTGGTGGCGGGCGGTCTTCGCTTCGTGGGCCGCTTCTCCGCAGTGGTGGCCGTCATCGCTCGGTCCTGAACTCCTCTAGCCTCCGGATTTGCCGCCCCGCTCCATCGAAGTTTGCCGGATCCAGCCAGGCGGCGAATGCTGCCGAGAGTCCGGGCCACTCCGGTTGAATGATCGAGAACCAGGCCGTGTCGCGGTTCTCCCCCTTGATGACCATGTGGTTGCGGAACAATCCCTCAAACGTGAAGCCGAATCTCGTGGCCGCGTTCTTGGACGGCACATTCCGGTTGTCGCATTTCCACTCGAAGCGCCGATAGCCGAGCGTGTCGAAGATGTAGGAGGCAGCGAGATAGAACGCCTCCGTCGCGACCCTCGTTCGAGCGATGGCCGGTCCCCAGAGGATGCTGCCGATCTCGATCACACCGTGCTTCGGATCGATGCGCATTAGGGACTGCCGCCCCTCCGCACGCCCGGTCTCCTTATCGACCACCGCGAAGACCAGCGCCTCCTCCGCTGCGGCGGCGCCCTCCGCCCAGCGGCGGAAGCTGGCCTCGCTGGACGGCACCGCATCCACCAGATAGCGGTGCCGCTCCTCGCTCCCTGGCCCCTGCGCGACGCGGAAGAGGTCGCATGCATGCCGAGCGGGATCGAGTGGCTCCAGGCGCGCGTAGACGCCGTCGAGCACGATGCGCTGTGGTCTGGGAGCACCGCTCCAGCTCGATAGGTTCGCTTCGCTCTCGTCCTGACTCATCCAGTTACCTACTCTGTCTCTCAACGGCGTGTCATCCGTGCTACCGGAGGGGTGGGAGCCGAAGGTCTAGCGGACGTCCGCACTACCAGGCACAGCGGCGTCCGAGCGAACCCTCGCTCGGACGCCGGTCTTAACTATAAACTGCCGG
>JAJFMS010001172.1 GCA_020696885.1 Armatimonadota bacterium
GTGCTGCAGCCGCATCCCCATCCCTCCCGTCGGGTTGGGCTCTGAACCCGAACGCCGACCCTCACACCGTAGGCAGCCCCGTGCGCTCCTCCGGCTCAGTAAGCGACGGCCGGAGCCGTGGCCTCTTTCCAGGAGAAGGCCGCCTCGCCTTCCACCATCCCCCCTACCTTCGCCAGCGAGCCGAGCACCGGCAGCGCCGTCCCGGCGGCGGCCTGGCTCACGCGGATGTCGCCCGGCGCTGCGGACCGCTGCAGCGCGATGGCGTGGTCGATGAGCCAGGTCTGCGGTCGCGTCGCCGAGGTGAGGCTCGCACCGGCCACCTCGCCGCTGGCGATCCCGCAGCGCACCCGGAACGGCCGCGACAGCCGGTTGGCGGACTCGTTGAACCGCTGCAGCGTCTCGTGCAATTGCCGCGCGGCCCGCCCGGCCGTCGCCTCATCCGCGAAGACACAGAGGGTGCCGTCGGTCACGGAGGGGAGCACCTCGCCGCCGTGGGCCGTGGCGATCTCCTCCACCCAGTGCCGGAACTCGCTGAACGAGTACTCGATCGCCAGCTCCCCCTCCCCGCGCTTCAGCTCGGCCGGGCCGGCGACGTCCACGCTCAGGAACGCCCGGTGGACCTTCGGGCCTTCGAGCTGGCGCTGCAGGTGCACCACCGCTTCCAGCAGCTCCCGCCGCGAGGGCTCCACCACCTGGGCCGCGTGCGTGCTGCGCTTGCCGCGCCCGCTGCGTCGCTGCCGGAACCAACCTCCCAGCCACCCGAACGAGGTTGCTAGCGGCCCGCCGAAGAGCAAATACAGGAACGCCATTCCCAGCATTCCCGCTGGTCCGCCGCCTTCGATTCCAATCAGCATGGCGCCGGCGATCACGTTGGCGGCGAGGATGGCAAATGCCGTCGTGAGCCCGAGCTTCGATCTCCCGGAGAAGTAACCCACAAGCGCCGGACAGAGGGTGGGCACCAGCATCCAGAAAAAGATCAACGTGTTCGGATTGCTGGAACCACGGGGAGCGCTCAGCGCCAGCGCGAACCCCAGCATGGCCATGAGCGCCGCGCTGGTCCCGATGAGGATCTTCTCCCCTTTCTCCACCCCCTCGACCGGAGCGTGCCGCTGGAGCTCCTGGTCCTCCAGGTGCGCCAGGGCCGAGCGAATGAACGTAGGGTCCAGCCCGACTTCCGCGCCGGCGCTCTCGATCTCCCGCGCCGTGAGCGTCTCCCGCTGCTCGGCCTGGAGACGCTGGGCGAGCGACGTCACCTTCTTCAGCGTAGCGGCGTCATACCGCGGCTCATGAGTTTCAGCGTGCTGCAGCCGCATCCCATCCCTCCCGTCGCGTTCGAGCGCGGCTAGCCGGACAAAGCGCCTGCTTCGATGAGCTTCGGCAACTCCCGCAGGGCCGACCCCGCGGCCCGCGGGCCCCACTCCCGGGCCGTGTACGACCGGTTGTAGAGTACCTTGCCCTTGCGGAACACGATCACCGTGACCTCCGCTTCCGGCGCAATCAGGTATCCCGGAGGCCCCACCGGGTCTCCGAGCACCGAGACCGGAAGCGTGGTGGCGCCATTCTTCCGCGCGAAGTCATACGCCTGGCGCTCGAAGTCGTGCTCGGAGCGCGTATCGCTGCCGCTGAGAAACACCAGCCACCCGAACAGCTTGGTCTTCTCGTGGGTCCGCACGGCGTCCCGCAGCTCGCGGAGCAGGCGCGCCGTGGCATCGTCCGGATGCCGAGCAAACACCAGCACCGCCGGCTCATCCTTCAGCTCACACACGTAGCAGTGCTGGCGGCCGCGGTACGGCCCGGTCACCAGGTTGCTGGTAAACGGCAGCGGCCGCTCCCCCACCTGCGGTCCGGAACGCAGCGCCGCAGTCGCCGCCGCGACCGGAAGCACCAGCCCGAGAGACAAAAGCGCGGCCCACCGAAATCTATTCAAGAACGTTCCCCCCTTGGGAAGTGCGATTTGCGAAGTTCGAATGTCGAATAGGATCCGGATTTTCACCACAAAGACACGAGGGCACTAAGAGCAAGTTGGGAAACATGGGCTCCCGTTAGGCGCGGTCCATGGCGAAAATGGGCTGTTGGAGCCTTTCCTTCGGTCTCTTCTTAGTGCCTTCGTGTCTTTGTGGTGAAAATCCGAACCTAGTGCGCGGCCAACTCGGAGCGGCCCCGGTTCTCCCACACCACCTGCATACCGAGCGCGCCGAGGATGCTGCCGTGCTCATGCGCGAGGGCTTCGTGGAACGCTTCCTCGGCCTCGTCCCAACGGTGGGCGCGCAGTGCCGTCTCGCCCCACACCTCCAGGATGTAGCTTCCGCCGCCCCAGGCGTGCAGACCGGTGTCCTTAACCGCCCGCGCCCCGGCTTCCTTCAGCAGCTTGAGGCCGTCGTCCACGTTGCCGGACTGCACCAGGTAGCGGCCTTTGACCTCATTGTAGCGGTACATGTTGCTGGCTTTGGCCTTGTTCCACTGCTCCTCGACCTTGGCGACCAGCGGCGCGGCTCCCGCGAGATCGTTGCGGTTGAGCTTGGCGATGGCGCCCACGTAGAACCCATCTGCGGAGTTGGTAGCCATGCGACGGGCGACCCACTCGTCCAGCTCCTCGGGGACCGCCTTGAGCTGGAGCAGCCGCGCCCAGGGCAGACCGTCGCGGTAGGCCTTCGGCTCCGCCGCCGCCTCCTTGAAGAGGCCCTCGTGCCCCAGGGCCCGGAGCATGATGTCGATGTGGTGGCCCGCGTCCAGCTCCGGGTACCCTTCCAGCGACTTCTTCCGCGCCGTACGGCCGCAGTCCAGGGCTTCTTCCCAGCGGCCCAGGCGCATGGCCAGGTGCGCCTGCATGTGGTTGGCGTGCGGCATGTTGGGCGCGGCCTCGCGGAATCCCACCGTGTAGGGCCAGCCCAACGCCGGGCGATCGATCCGCTCGTAGCCGTGGATCAACTCGTGGTTGGGCGCGGGGTGCTCCGGGTGCATCCGGTTCGCCGCGATCTGGTACGCCAGGCTCTCGGTAACCACGTTCCCGCCGAGGCTGTATCCGGTATATGCCTTCCCGCGCCAGATCCACAGCTCCACGTCGTCCGGGTAGGCGGCGATGGCGGCGTCCAGCGCGTCGAGGAACTCCTCGCGTTTGGGGTTGCCGCTCAGCTCCAGCACGCGGGCAGCACAGAAGCGGCGCTCCTTGTCGGTTCCCTTCTTGATCGCCAGCTCCAGGGCGCGGTTGGCGGCGTCGAGCTGCGTCATCACGTCGCCCTGCTGCACGCAGAAGCTGAGCCCCCAGTACGCCATCGCGCAGTCCGGATCCAGGGCCGCGGCGTGCTGGAAGTTCGCACCGGCCCCCAGTTTGTTGCGCATCGGCGCCACGTAGGAGTGCCAGCACCGGAGCCCCTGCTCGTAGTAGGCCTGGGCCTCCGCGGTGGCCGTCACCTTGTGGGTGAGGTTGCCCAACCCCTCCATCAGCCGCGGCGGCTCCGCTACCGCCGGGACCGGTTTGGTCTCTTTGGGTGTGAGCTGCGGCGCGGGCGGCGCCTGGAAGGACCAGGTCTTCGCAAACGGGTGGTCGGGCCGCAGCCGGAACGCCGCCAGATTGAACGGCACCGACCGCAGCGGGGACTCGGCGATCTCACCGCGAGTAAGCCAGAGCTCCTGATCGGCCGAATAGATCGCAATCGCAATCTCCAGGTCCCGCCGTGCGGCTTCCTGCTCCTTCTTCCGCTCCGCTTCTACCAGGGAAGCGGCCTTCACGTAGCGCTTCCAGGCCGCGGTGAGCTGCTTCTCCCGGTCATCTGCTTCCACCGCGAGCTGGGTCGCCTTCTCTGCGGCCGTGAGCGCCTCCGGAGCCTTGCCCTGCTTCTGGTAGACCCGGCTGAGGCCCC
>JAJFMS010001173.1 GCA_020696885.1 Armatimonadota bacterium
GTGATGAACTCCACGCCGGTGACGCCCGCTTCGATCATCCGGTTGACGGCGTTGGAGCCACCGCCGCCCACCCCCACGACCTTGATGACCGCGTAGTTACTTGCCCGTGCTTGTGCCATTGATCTCCCTCTATCGTTCAATTCTTCGTGCGCTGCCGCACGGAAATCTGGTCTGCCTGCCATCAGCGTTGCCCGTGTGTTCCACCAGCAAGGTACAAGCTGCCGGGACCCAAACAGGATTCACAATTATCTAATCCCATTCCGGGCCGGAAGGGAAGTTCCTCCGTAGGGTCGCGGGCCTACTAAGGAATACAGACGGACTCCTGCGACCAAAACTCCACTACAGTACGGCGCCGAGCCGGCCCGGAATCCCCGATGAGGCGGAGGTGGCCCCCAGAGTGGCCGAGTGGAGCACTGGAATACGGTTGCACCGGCTCCAGGCGCTCCGCCTGGAGCACGGGACAGGCACTATTTGCCTCATGCTCCCCTCGCACTGTGGCAAAGATGAAACGAGTCACTGCCAGCCACCGAGGTGCCCGAGTTGGCTACCGCGCAACCGGGGGATTGCCACAGCGCCACGGGAGCACGGTCGAAGAACGACGAGAGCGGCAGGCGCTTCGCAATGACTGGGAGGGCGGGGGCGGGTCCTGCTTTCGTAAGTAGTAGTTACGTAGAAGAAGCGAGTCATTGCGAAGGCCCACCTTTTGGGCCTGTGGCAATCCCATGCGGTACGGATCCGCCAGCCGCCGGAGGATCCTGACCGGGAACCGGGCCAGTCTGCTTCAGCGGGCTTCCTAGGTGTAGCCCGGGCGCCCTGTGGGCAGCGCTTCAGCCCGGGGCGGGTCCCCAATCCGCATAGCGCTATCGGCCGGCGGCCCCAGCTACCGGCGCAGCAGCTTCCGGAGCAGCTCCCCTAGCAGGCGCACGGCGGCGGCGGGGAGGGAGTGCGGCTCTTTCACGCGGCGGCGGCCGGTCATGCGCTGGGCGGCGAACGCCAGCAGCCCTACGGCGGTGGAGTAGACCGGGCTGTCCACCAGCCCCTTCGGGCCGGGAGCTGGGAGCCGCCGCCGCTGAGAACACAGGTGGAGACCACCACGCCTTCGTCCGCGGCCTGGTCCAGGTGGGCGCGCAGCAGCTCGAACAGCTCTTCCATACGCGGGCCGATGATCTCGGTGAGCAGTTGCCGCGGAATCTCGCGCGGCTCGTCCTCGCCGATCATCTGGATCTCCACGTACTCCGTGGGCTCCACGTCATCGGTGCGGGCGGCGCCGGAGCTGACCTTGGCCTGCTCCGCATGGTCTGGGGAGAGCCGGAACGCAATGGCGAGGTCATTGGTGACGTGGTTGCCGCCCACCGGGATGATCTTGGTGTGGGTGATGGTGCCGTCCGCAAAGAGCGCCACGTCCGTGGTTCCGCCGCCGATGTCCGCCAGCGCCACACCCAATTGTCGCTCCGCGTCCGTGAGCACCGCCAGGCCGGTGGCCAGCGGCTCCACCACCAGCTCCTCGATCTCCACCTTTGCCCGCTGCACGCACTTCACCACGTTCTCGATGAAGCTGGTAGCGGCGGTGACCACGTGGGTCTCTACCTCTAGCCGGGAGGCGGACATACCGATCGGGTGCCGCACGCCGTCCTGACCATCCACGATGTACTGGCGGGGCAGGTTGTGGAGGATCTCGCGGTCCGGCGGCAGCACCACCTGGCGAGCGGCGTAGCACGCCTGGTGGAGGTGCTCCTCGTGGATCTCCTGGGAGACGGTGATGGTGCCGCGGCTGGTGAGGGACGCGATGTGCTCCCCGGTGACCCCCACGTAAACGGTGGCGATGTCCACGCCGGCCATGCGCTCCGCCTCGGCGACGGACGCGCGGATGTCGGCCGCGGTGGCCATGATATCGATCACGACACCCTTCTTCATCCCGGTGGAGGGCACGAGCCCTACTCCCAGGATCTCGATCTGATCCTCCCCGGAAACTTCGCTGACGAGGGTGCAGACTTTCGTGGTGCCGATGTCGAGCGCTACGACAATCTCACTTTTCGCCACGGATGGGATGTCTTTCGAGCCAATGACGGCGGATGACGGAGAGGTTGAGGAAGATGCGGCCGCCCAGGGTGACCACGGCCGCCAGGTAGAGGTCCGAGACCCCGATCTGCTGGCCCATGTACACCAGCAGCACGGCCAGGATCATGTTCACCAGGAAGCCGCTGAGGAACACGTCTCCGCGGAAGCGCCGCTCTACCCCGGCCCGGATGCCGCCGAAGACGGAGTCCAGCCCGGCCAGGACGGCGAGCGAGAGGTAGTCCGCGTAGATGAACGGAACGCCTTCGCGCCAGATCGTCAGGGCGATGCCAAAGCTCGCCACGAACGCCGCGATCGGCCACCAGATCTTATTGGTGCGCTGGCGCCGGGTTGCCGCTACCGCGGCCGCCGGAGAATGCAGGAAGAACAACGCGCGGGCTCTCCTCGATCTGGATCATCTTCAACGTGTCAAGGCTGCGTGCCTGCACGATGCCTTCCGGCATCCGCATAGAAGCCCGCAGCTCCTTGGGGTTCCCGATCACCATGATGCGATACGGGGGCATCATCGTCCGACCGTTCACCATGATGCCGGTCCCGACTCGCTGCACCGTGGTAGACACCACAAATCGTTCCGGCTTGGCGCCCAACCCGGCGATGGCGATCGCCTCGGCTCCGGCGGCCCAGAGCTCGCTGATCAAGCCGTTGACGTCTTCGTCGTTCGCGAGGTAATCACTGGGGTCGGTGCCGGGCAGGCGCGGGATCGGGCTGCTGCGGAGTGTGATCTCCAACCCCGGCCCTTCCACGGGCGCCAACCCGAGGAACGCCTTGTAGATGGACAACTGCTGGTTCAGGAGCTTCCCGGCGCCCTGCTCGCTGTTCTGCGTGAGACGGAACTCGTTCACCAATTCCCGTTCTTTGGTGATGTCCCGCTGCAGGTCTTCGTTCTTCTCCTTCAGCCCGGAGAGAGTGGCGGGAGAGACCCCGAAGCGGGTGCTGGGCAGCCCCAGGTGCCGGATCCGATTCGTGGTCTGGATCGTGAGCGCCAGCATGATCCCCAGTAGCACGCTCAGGGCCGACACCGCGATGACCCAGACGTGATCGGAGGGTACCGAGGTGGGCTCGGCGGCGGC
>JAJFMS010000150.1 GCA_020696885.1 Armatimonadota bacterium
AGACCATGTTGCCCCAACGGTCCACGACGTCGATATGGCACGTATCGCCGCGCGTCTCACCCGTCGCTTCCACTGTCGGCTCCCCCACCCCGGCAGCTGCCCCGAGGCTTCTGGCCGCGCGCTCGGAGGCACTGCCGGTGACCGAGCCGCCGTCGCCATCTGCGAGCGCCGGCGGAACGTACTCGGTGCGCAGCACTGGCATATAGGGCTCCCGCCCTGGAACCCGTCCCGGGCGGAACTCATGCGACGCGCTTTCGGTGATCAGCTGCCGGCGCTCCGCAGCGTACTCAGCGGACAGCAGGTACCCCATCGGCACGTCGGCATCCCCGTAGTATGCCTCGCGGTCCGCGAGCGCGAGCTTCTGGGCCTCAAGGATGGTGTGGGCGCCGAGCTCGGTGGACGGATCGAGGTGCTCGTCGTCGAAGCCGTCCAGGATGGCCAGGGTCTGCAGCAGAGCCGGTCCCTGGCCCCACGGGCCGGTCTTGGCGATCGTATGGCCCCGGAATTCCAGCGTCACCGCCTCTTCATAGCCGGCGCGGAAGCCGGCCATATCCGCCATGGTCAGGACACCGCTGTGGTCCGTCCCGGACGAATGGCGATGCGGCGTCTGCACGGCCCTCGCCATCGCACTGGCCACGAACCCCTCGCTCCATTCCCTGCGGGCCGCGTCGATCCGTGCCTCCCGCGTGTGGGCAGCAGCCGTTCCAGCAGCCTCGCCGATACCCGCCCCGGCCTGGACCAGCCGTTGCAGGGTGCGGGCGTGGGCGGGATTGGTGATGAGCTCGCCTTCCGCCGGGATTCGTCCCCCGGGCATCCACAGCCCCGCCGAGGTAGGCCAGTGTTCGCGGAACAGCTCCGACACCGCCGCTATGGTGGCACCGACGCGGGCCAGAACCGGGTGACCGTCCCGCGCGTATCCGATCGCAAAGTCCAGCACCTCCGCCAGCTCCCACGTTCCGTGGTCCCGCAGAAGCAAAAGCCAGGCGTCGACGGCGCCCGGCACCGCCGCGGCCAGTGCACCGGACCCCGGTACCAGTTCCAGCCCTTCAGACCGGTAGTGCTCCACGGTGGCTCCCGCCGGCGCGGGCCCCTGCCCCGCCAACACCACTGGCCTCCCCGGTTCCTCGGCCGTGCTGAAAACACCGGTCATATCGCCGCCGGGACCGTTGAGGTGCGGCTCCACAACATGCAGCACGAAAGCGGCGGCAGTGGCCGCGTCGAACGCGTTCCCGCCACGCTCGAGCACCGACTGCGCTGTGGCCGTGGCCAGCCAGTGCGTCGACGCTGACATGCCGAAGGTGCCTTGCAGCGTCGGGCGGGTAGTGAAAGGGTCCGGCGGCGTAAAGCTCATGCAGCTACTCTAGGCAACGTCTTCCCGGGTCTCGAGGACACCGCACCCGCGACACGGCCGGGCCTCTGATCCCAGACACCGGCTCTTCGCCGCCTACTTCGCGAGGCCGGCCTGCCGCAGCGCTTCCGCCATGGCAGTGTTCGCCGGGGCGGGCGCCGGCTTCTGAGACGCAGGAGCCTCCCGGCGGTTGCGGCCATCTGTCCCGCGGCCGCTTCCACCGCCAGCCCTCGCATTGCCGGCGTTTCCGCCACCGCTCTTACCGCGGGGACCGCCGCCCTGTCCGCCGGCCCGCCCGGCCTCGCCGCCCCCGCCAGACCGGCCAGCGCCGCCTGCCTGCCGCCCGCCCGGCGTCGACGGTTCATCATCCAGCCGCAGGGTCAGCGAGATCCGCTTGCGCTCCGGGTCGGCTTCGAGCACCTTGACGCGGACCACCTGACCGGATTTCACGACTTCGCGAGGGTCCGACACGAAGCGGTTGGCCAGCGCGGACACGTGCACCAGCCCGTCCTGATGCACTCCGACATCCACGAACGCACCAAAGGCAGCAACATTGGTCACTGTCCCCTCCAGAACCATGCCGGGCTTGAGGTCGGAGATCTTTTCAATGCCTTCCGAGAACGAGGCGGCCTTGAATGCCGGGCGAGGGTCACGGCCGGGCTTCTCCAGCTCGGCGATGATGTCCCGGACGGTCGGCAGACCGAACGTGCCGTCGACAAAGTCCTGCGGATTCAGCAAGCTGGCACCGGCAAGGCCGGAGGACGGCAGCCCTCCCTTCGATGACTGCCCGGGGGCAGCTGCGGCCATGATCTTCCGCGCCACCGGATACGCCTCCGGGTGGACGCTGGACGCATCCAGCGGTTCCGCTCCCCCGGTGATCCGAAGGAAGCCCGCGCACTGTTCAAAGGCCTTCGCGCCCAGCCGGGGCACCTTCTTCAGCTCGCTCCGCTTGGCGAACGGGCCGTTCTCGTTCCGGTAGGCCACGATGTTCTCGCTCAGCAACGGCCCCACTCCGGCAACCCGGCTCAGCAGCGCGGGCGACGCCGTGTTCACGTCCACGCCCACGGCATTCACGCAGTCCTCCACCACCGCGTCCAGGCTGCGGTCCAGCTTCGACGCGGTGACGTCGTGCTGATACTGCCCGACGCCGATGGACTTCGGGTCGATCTTCACCAGCTCAGCCAGTGGATCCTGCAGCCGGCGCGCGATGGACACGGCACCGCGGAGCGACACGTCCATGCCGGGCAGTTCCGCTGCCGCCAGCGCCGATGCCGAGTACACGGACGCACCTGCCTCGGAGACTACGAGCTTCTGCGGCTTCGCCCCGGCGCCCTCCGGGGACGGCGCGCCTGGGGACGCTTTGTCAGCGGACAGTTTCTTGATCAGCTCGGCGGCGAGCTTGTCCGTCTCACGCGACGCAGTGCCGTTGCCGATCGCCACGAGTTCGACGGCGTGCTTCCGCGCCAGCCGCTCCAGGGTCGCCAGTGCTTCGTCCCACTTCCGGGCCGGCGCGTGCGGATAGACGGTGTCCGTTGCGACCACTTTGCCGGTCCCGTCCACCACAGCAACTTTGACGCCTGTCCGCAGCCCAGGATCCAGGCCGAGGGTGGCGCGGTTCCCGGCCGGTGCGGCCAGCAGCACGTCGCGCAGGTTCGCGGCGAAGACGCGGACAGCCTCGTCTTCCGCCGCAGCAAACATCCGTCCGCGCAGGTCTGCCGTCAGGCGGGCGAGCACCCGCGAGCGCCACGCCACCTGCGCCGTCTGCACCAGCCAGCTATCGGCGGAACGCCCGCGGTCCGCAACCCCCAGGAACCGGGCCACGGCGGACTCGTACCGGGAGCGTGCGGCGGCCAGGGCGTCGTCGTCCGCAGGGTCCGCTTCCGCGAGGTCGAGCTCCAGCACGCCTTCCTTTTCGCCGCGCAGCAAGGCGAGGACGCGGTGCGACGGCATCCCGGCCGGAGCCTGCGCGAACTCGAAGTAGTCCGCGAACTTCTGCCCCTCGGCTTCTTTGCCCTTCTTCACGCGCGACACCATCCTGCCCTGCGCCCACAGCCGTTCGCGCAGGTTTTCGGCGAGGTCGGGATCCTGCGCAACGCGCTCCACAAGGATGGCGCGGGCACCGGCGAGCGCAGCGGCGGCATCGTCGACCGCGTGCTCGGTGTTCAGGTATTTCGCCGCTTCGCGCTCCGGGTCCAGGTCGGGGTGCTGGAGCAATGCATCCGCGAGCGGCTCAAGTCCGGCTTCACGCGCGATCTGCGCTCTCGTGCGGCGCTTGGACTTGAAGGGCAGGTAAATGTCCTCCAGCCTGGACTTCGTCTCGGCAGCGACGACGGCGGCCTCGAGTTCCGCGGTCAGCTTGCCCTGAGCGGCGATCGCCTCGAGGACGGCGCGACGGCGGTCCTCCAGTTCGCGCAGGTAGCGCAGGCGCTCGTCGAGCTCTCGCAGCTGGGTGTCGTCAAGCGTCCCGGTGGCTTCCTTGCGGTACCGGGCGATGAAGGGCACGGTGGCTCCGCCGTCGAGCAGTTCCACGGCGGCCTTTACCTGCCAGGCTTTCACTCCAAGTTCGGAAGCGATCTGGGCCGCGATGGCCGATGCTGAAGCAGGGGCGGCGGACGGGGGCTGCGGGAGTTGGGTCACCCCCTTATTTTGCCTTACCCGTCCAGGCGGGCGTCCGGGCGAGCATCGAGGGGCAGACCTGCTCTACCCACCGCTGGGCTTAAGTGGTGTAGTGGCTGTAGGCAGAAATCCTTCGGGCAGGCGGTGCACCATGCAGGAATTGCTGATTATTCTTCAGGACGGCTTCAATGACGACGAGGTCGCCATCACCGTCAACGGCAAGGAGGCCCGGTTCGACCGCGACGTCACCACGCGTGCGCTGCTGGGCATGGCCGAGGAAGTGTCCGTGGAGCTTCCTGCCAAGGGCGCGACGGTGGGTGTCGAGGTGACCAGCCGGAACCTCAGCGCGGAGATGAAGCTGCATGGACGGCCGAAAAGCCTCCTGGTGTCCATTGAGGA
Organism: Armatimonadota bacterium; assembly: GCA_020696885.1. The sequence continues at coordinate 4,364 of JAJFMS010000150.1, forward strand.
CGGGGAGCTGGTCCTCAACGAAGGCACCGGGCGCGAGGCTTTCCTCTAGTCCGCCGCCACGGTCACAGCCAGAGCTTCGTCCAGCACCTTCCCGAAGTTCGTGGCGTCGTGCGCGAACCGGCCCAGGAAGAGACCGGACACGCCGTCAAGCGTCGGGAGGAGCCCGGGCTTGGCGGAACCGCCGTAGATGATCGGCAAATCCTGGAGTCCGTGGACGGCGAGCCGTGCGCGGAGCTGATTAACGACGGCGGACACGTACCCGGCGCTGGCAGGTTCCGACGCGCCGATGGCCCAGACCGGTTCGTACGCGATGACCACGCGCGATGCGAGCGCCCAGTCCCCGCCGGTTGCAGCCTCGATCTGGCCGTAGACGAAGGACGCGGCGGCTTCCGTGGCGGCGTCCGCCGGAGTTTCGGAGGCATTGCCCGTCCCGGAACCCGGCCCCGCGGTTTCCTCACCGACACACAGCAGCGGGGTGATCCCGGCGTCGTCGGCTGCTCTGACCTTGAGCCCGATCATGGCGTCATCCTCACCGAAGTGCCGGCGCCGCTCGGCGTGGCCGATCTCCACGATCCGCACGCCAAGCTCTGCAAGCAGGGATGGCGACACCTCGCCGGTCCACGGACCGTCCGCCCAGCCGCAGTCCTGCGCCCCAAGAAGCACCGGGGACCCGGCGAGAATGTCGGCAGCTGCGGGAAGCATCGGAAAGGACGGGATGACAAACGGGACCACCCGCCCGGCCGCGAGGGCCGGACGGGCGTCCACTTCGGAGCGCAGTTCGCCGAGCCAGCGCAGGCTGTCCGCGTAGCCCAGGTACATCTTGGTGCTGACACCGACGTACCTGGTTTCCGAGGCCAGGGATTCCGCGGAGTTGGGCCCTCCGGCGCCGGCGGGGCGGGTCTGCGTCATGGTGACTTCTGCTCCTTTTGTTTCTGATGCTGTTTCGGCGCCTACTTTTCGAGCAGGTCGTCTGCCTTGTTCTTGAACTTCCGCGTGCCGTACATCATCGCAGCAGCGAGGAACGGCATCACGCCCAGCGCGTAGACACCCATGGTGCCGGTGTCGGAGGCAGTGATCTGGTTGACGGAGGTGCGCAGGATCGGAGCCACGAAGCCGCCGAGGTTGCCCAGCGAGTTGATCAGCCCGATGCCGGCTGCAGCGGCCGTTCCGGTGAGGAACGCCGTCGGGTAGGACCAGGCAATGGGGCCGATGGAGAGGAAGCTGCAGACCGCGAGGCTGATGCACAGGATGCCCAGCGCCGGAACGTGGTTCGCGCCTGCCCAGGCCGAGCCGAAAATGCACAGACCGGTGGAGATGAACAGCCCCGTGCCCCAGACCCGCCGGCGGACCACCGTGTTGGCGGCCTTGCCGATGAAGTAGCAGGCGAACATGCCGAAGAACCAGGGGATGGCAGCCAGCAGGCCGACGGCGAGGCCCACCTTCTGGCCGGTCAGCTGGGCCACCTGCTGCGGGAGGTAGAACGTCACGCCGTAAACCGCGATCTGCAGGCAGAAGTAGATGAGGGTGAAGTACCAGACGCGGCCGTTCTTCATGGCGGCAAGCACACCGCGGGGGCCGGATTCTTCCTTGACGTTGTCCTCGAGGGCCATGACGTCGAGCAGTGCCTTCTTTTCACCGGCGTTCAGGAACTTGGCGTCCTGCGGGCTGTTGATGAGGAAGAAGTAAGCCGCGATGCCGGCCAGGACGGCGAGCATTCCCTCGACGAAGAACATGACCTGCCAGCCGTGGACGCCGGGAACCTGGTCACCGATGTTGATCAGCCAGCCCGACAGCGGCGCGCCCATCATCTGGGAGAAGGGCTGGGCCAGGTAAAAGATGGCGAACATCTTCACGCGGACCTTGTTGGGGAACCAGGCCGCAAGGAACATGATGACGCCGGGGAACAGACCGGCCTCGGTGACACCCAGCAGGAACCGCAGGATGATGAACGACGCCTCGCCCTGGACAAAGGCGAAGCAGGCGGAGACGATCCCCCAGGTGATCGCGATGCGGGCCAGCCACACCTTCGCGCCGAATTTCGTCAGGAGCAGATTGGAGGGGATCTCGAACAGGGCGTAGCCGATGAAGAAGATGCCCGCACCGAGCGCGTATGCGCCCGCGGTGATACCCCTGTCCACCTCGAGTGCCGCTTCAGCGAAGCCCACGTTGGTGCGGTCCAGGAACGCCACCACGTAGAGGATCACCAGCATAGGCATGAGCCGGAAGGAGGCCTTGGATATGGCCGACTTCAGCACCGGGGAGTCCAGCAGCTCCCTGGTGGCGGACGTTGTTGACGTGACAGTCATTCAAACTCCTCGTTGAGTAAGTAAGTGAGCAAATCAGGTGGGCAAAACAGCAGCCCGAGACCGTGGGCCGCTTTGAATCAGGTGGTGCTTAGAACAGGTGGTGCTTAGAGCGAGAACGCGATGAGCAGAACGCCCGCCAGGCTGGCGAGGACGCCGACGGCGAGGTAGATCTTGCGTTCCCTGGTCCACGAGGTCATGGTGATCCTTCCGAGTACATGAATGGCCTGGGAATGACAGGCCAGGTGGGTGCGAGGGCTAGTGCATGTAGAGGCCGCCGTCCACATTCAGCGTCTGGCCGGAGATGTATCCGGCGTCCTCGCTGATGAGGAAGGCGATGGCTGCTGCGATGTCGCGCGGGGTTCCGACGCGGTTGACCACAAGGTCCTGGGTGAGTTCGTCCTTTCGTTCCTGGCTGAGCGTTCCGCCCATGATGTCGGTGTCAATGGGGCCGGGCGAGATGGCGTTGACGGTGATGTCGTACTCCCCCAGCTCTCGGGCGGTGGAGCGGGTCAGACCGATCACGCCTGCCTTGGCTACCGAGTAGGGGGTCTTGGAGAACGTCCCGCCGCCTCGCTGGGCGGAAACGGAGGAGATGTTCACGATGCGGCCGATGCGGTTCTTCACCATGGACTCGGCGACACGGCGGGTCGCGTAGTGGACCCCGTTGAGGTTG
>JAJFMS010000151.1 GCA_020696885.1 Armatimonadota bacterium
CAGGCCGCCGGTCCTGCACCACGGGGTGTTCGCTACGCCTGGGGTAACCGGGACTTCCACTACGGCAGCGGCTACGATATCTACCAGATGCACGCTCGGAACCACGAGTAAGCTCGCCCGTTCGGGGCGGGATAGTCGCTCTGTAGTTGCCTCGGTGCTCCGGACACAACCGGGCGAGCACGCTATCATTGGGCGCGTATCCAACCCCGAGCTACGGGCCCGCTGCGAGATGTTAGCCGGCGGCGTGACGCGGTCAGGCAGGCCGGAAAGATCCCCTACCAGTCTGGACCCAACGCGGCTTCCGCCAGGTGCGGGGCGCTGGGTTTCACCACTTCCAGCGGCACGCCGAGAGCGGCGCTCAACTGGTCCAGCGTCCAGTCGTCCATGAAGGCGTCTTCGCGGACCGCTACGCTCGGGATGAGCGCCACGTCGCCCAGGTCCTGCCCTGCGAGTTGGGCGGCGATGTCCTGGCCGGTGATCAACCCCGCCACGGTGACGGTGGGGCCGAAGAAATCGTTGCGGATCGGGGCGATGCGGACTTCCAGGTTGCCCACCTGGGAGAGCCGGTCCGCGAACGGCTGCAGCACGGGCGCGGCCAGGGTGCCGGTGATCAGCGTCACCCGGCGCGGCTTGCCCACGCGCTCCGGGATCTTGCGCTCCACCCGCTTCCACTCCGCGTTCAGGCGCGGGATCATCCCCACGCCGTTCTCGAACTGCGGGAAGTCCTCGTAGGTGCGCACGGAGGGGAGCGGCTGGCCGGCCAGCAGGTACATCTCGTCCGACGGATAGACGAAGCGCGTGCCGAGCTCCTTGCGGAAGCGCCGCTGCCAGGCTTTCGCCTTCCGCAGCACCTCGCTCGCCTCCGCGGCGGCGAGAGTGCGCAGCTTGGGGAGGTTGGAGCGCTGTGTGGTAAGCCCCACCGGGACGATGGCGAGGGAGAGGCAGCCGCGGTGGAAGAGGGCGGCCATGTCTTCCACGGTGCGGTCCAGAATCTCGCCGTCGTTGATCCCCGGGGTGTAGACCACCTGCCCGTGGATTTCGATCCCGTACGAGAAGAGGCGCTCCAGGTGCTCCATCAGCCGCGCGCCGTTCGCGTTCCGCAGCATCGCTACCCGCGCTTCGGGGTCGGTGGCGTGGATGCTCACGTAGAGCGGGCTCAGGCGGTACTTGGCGATCCGCTCCCAGCACGGCTCCGTGAGGTTCGTGAGGGTGATGAAGTCGCCGTGCAGGAACGAGAGCCGGTAGTCGTCGTCCTTGACGTAGACCGACTTCCGCATCCCGCGCCGGTTCTGATAGACGAAGCAGAAGTCGCAGTTGTTGGAGCAGATCCGGATCCCGTCGAAGACGTCCGCCCGGAAGGTCACTCCCAGGGTCTCGTCGAGGTCCTTCTCCACGATCACGGAGTAGGCGTCCTCCACCCGCGCCTGCGGCGCCACGACGATCTCGACTTCCTCGTCCGTAACGAGGAAACGGTAGTCGATGACGTCTTCCATCCGCTCGCCGTTCAGCGTGAGGATCTCGTCACCCGGCTCGAGGCCGATCTCTTCGGCGATGGAGCCCGGCTCCACCTTCTCCACCACGGCGTGCGGCTCCGGCGGCCGGTAAGGGTTGATCGGCCGTGGGAATGCAGGCGGCTTCCGCTGGAGCGTGAGTAAAGACATCGCCCGCATTATACGCTTCCCCACAGCCGGGTGCAAACCGCCGCCGGGGAGCCAGCCCCGCTTCACAATCTGTGCAAGCAGGTATTCCCAGCGTGGGTGGGCTCCCCGAGACCACGTAAAGCGTGCTGCGTGACGCGTAAACAGCCTTGCGACATGGCGGTTCGTTACGCATCACGGAGTAAGAACTACGACCCATCCGCTCGTTCGCCGCCGCCTCGCCACGTTGGCTGGATCGTGGAACGCACCCACAGGCGCTACGCTCCTCCTGGTACGCGAAGAGAGCCCACGGCACTCGGCCGCGGGCTCTCTTCGGTTCGTGCAGGCGCTGGCTGCGTTTAGACGCGGCCGCGGCTGTTCGTAAAGGCGTGATACAGCATCAACAGCACCACGGAGCCGATGAACGCCACGAAGATGCTGCCGGCGGTGTTCGTCGCGTTGAAGAGCACGCGCCAGATCACGCCGCCGATGAAGGCGCCCACCAGACCGATGGCGAGGGTCGCCAGAAAACCGCCGGGCTCACGACCCGGAACCACGAGCTTGGCCAACCAGCCGGCCAGCACGCCTACTACTACCCACCAGAGAATATCCATCTCCGCAATCCCTCCACGCTATTAGAGAACACGGGTCACACTACGCCGGCCGGATCACTCCGGCCGCGGCCGCATCAGACGCGGGTTCGTGTGCTCGTGAACATATTCACTACGAATAGGATCGCCGCTACCAGCAGGGCGAAGTGGATCATCGGCCCCAGCACATGGAGCGCGAGTCCCACCACCCAGAACACCAGCAGCAGGGCGATCACCGCCCACAGAACTCCACCCATCGTCTTGCACCTCAGGGCCGGGCTCTCCAGCTCGGCCAGCCAGGTAATACCCGGAGCGGGGCAAGCTTACGCATTCGCGCGGACGACGGCTTGGGGAACGTGTGGCTCGTGTTAAATGCGTCTGAAATCGCGTGCGGAGCCGCTTGCGGGAGGAGTCAACGGGCCGGCATGCTGCTCTAATAGTAGTGTGAGCGAACGCCTCCCACGCCCCGTCTACCCACCCCCTCTGAAGCCGGAATCGGTTTGCCTCTCGTCATCGGCCTGGCTCCGCTTCGGCCTCGTGCGGGGACTGCAGCCTACCCCACTCTCCCTACCCCCAACGCCCGGCTGTCCGCCGAATTTCGTGCGGTTGTTTCGGGTACGGTCGTTTGTTTTCTCGGGCTGGCGTTGAATATCTAGAATGACGGGCCCTTGCCGGGATGCTTACCGACACCAGGTTGGAGCGCCCAGTGGGGGCAGATGCCGGACCCGTAACGGGCGCCGACATCGTGCGCAGGCAGAGCGGCGGGTCGCGGCCTCAGGCACGCGGCCGGAAAGGAGAAGGACCACGAACCATGAACACCTGCTCCCGGAACAGTGACGCGATCCCCTGGACCTGCCGGTGCCGAAGTAAGCACTGGGAATTGCTCAAAGGCGTGCTGAAGTGCCTCCGGTGTGGGCGGCCGTACACCAACGGCCGCTGATCCGGAGGCGGTCAGCCGCATGAAATACGGGGCGCCGGGCAGATTGCCCGGCGCCCCGCTGGTTTCTGTCGAGCGCGTAGTCGCGCCCGGCTACACGAGCTCCTGGATCGGCTCGTGCCCCGGGTAGAGGAAGACCGGCCGGTCGAGCTGGTCCGTCACCTGGTCGTGCCGGACGTCGTAGCCCATCTGGTGGAGCAGGGTGGCCATCACGTCGCGGTAGTGGATCGGGCGCTCGTCGGCGTAGCCGCCGTCTTTGGTGGTGGTCCCGATCGCCTGGCCGGTGCGCATCCCGCCACCCGCCACGAGGGCGGAGGAGACGGACGGCCAGTGGTCCCGGCCGGCGTCTTTGTTGATCTTGGGGGTGCGGCCGAAGTCGCCCCATACTACCACGGAGACGTCCTTGTCCAGGCCGCGGTCGTGGATGTCCTGCACCAGGGCGGTGACCGACTGGTCCAGCATCGGCAGGTACTTCTTGCAGTTGGAGAAGTTGCCGCCGTGGAAATCCCAGAACCCGTAGCCAAGCGTTACACAGCGCACGCCGGCTTCCACCAGTCGCCGCGCGGCCAGGAACTGCTCGTGCTTCAGGGAGCACCCGTCGCCGGCGGGCGCGTCCTGGCCCTTGCCATAGCGCTCGCGAACGCTCGCCGGCTCGCGAGTCACGTCCAGCGCCTCCACGAACTTACTGGACGTGAGGATGTTGAACGCCTGCCGCACCGCCACGTCCTGGGCTTCCATCGTGTCCGACTGGTCCACGGAGCGCCGGAAGGCGTCCACGGAGTTGAGGAGGCGGCGCCGATCGCCCAATCGCTGGAGGGTAATGCCGTTCAGCTTCATGTCCGCGGCGCCTTCTTCATCCAGGCGCGCGGCGCTGAAGTTGCGGCCCAGGAAGCCGTAGGCAGCGGGAATCGAGTACGGCTTGTGCTGGGTCTTCTGGATCAGGTCCACGAACGGCGGCACCGTCTTCTCCACCGGCCCCCAGATCCGGGAGACACAAGCGCCGAGGCTCGGGTGGTTCTTGCCGGCTTCCGCCATCGGGAAACCGCTGAGGCAAAGCGGGTTAGCGTGCTCGTCCCGGGCGCCGACCAGCGACCGGATGACCGCAAACTTGTCCATCATCTTCGCGATCTTGGGCAGGTGCTCGCTGATCTGGATGCCGGAGACGTTGGTGTCGATCGGCTTGAACTCGCCGCGAATCTCCGCGGGGGCATCCATCTTCAGGTCGAACGTATCCTGGTGCGGCGCGCCGCCCGGGAGGTAGACCACGATAACGGCCTTATGAGAAGGCACCTTCTGGGCGGCGCGCGCCTCGGCGGCCAGGAAATCGGTGAGCGTTAGCCCGCCCAGAGCCAGCCCACCGATCTGCAGGAATTGACGGCGGGAGACGCCGTCGCAAAACCGCTGCTTTTCCCCGTTAATCGTCAGCATTGCCCGCCCTTTTCGAAGTGTGCCACTCCCCAGTGTGACACAAAGCCACGGCGTGGGAGAAACGACGCCCCCGCCGGGTTGCTTGAATTATCGTTGGGACGCGCCTCAACGGACCGGAGTCACGATGACGTCATCGATGATCGGGGAGCCAACGTCCGGCCGAGAGCGGTCCGTGGAGAGGGTGAGCTGGGTGCTGGTCTCCTCCGCGGTGAACTCAATGGTCTTCCGCTCCCAGGAGTTCGTGCTGCCCGCCACGTCGGTAAAGGCGGAAAGGTAGCCACTGGCCCCGGGAGCCGAGACTTCGATCCGGTGCTGCACCCCCACCGGCCCGGGCGTACCGGCGAGCGCGAGGGACACCCGATAGCGTTGACTCGGAACGGTACGGAAGCGCTGAGTCACGCTGCCGGAGTCGCCCAGGCGCAGCGCGTAGCTGCCCTGGACCCCGCCGGGAATTCGTGTTACCTCGCCCGAGGCCACCACCCAGCCGGAGATAGACGTGGAGCCGGGCAGAAACGACTGCTCGACGAGCTGGCTGCCCGCCGCTTCGAATCCCCCGTTGCGGAGGAGCCCGGCTGCCGGCGCCACCGTCTTTGTGACAGCGACCGGCGGCGTGAGTTCCATCGGGGCCGCCATCGGGGCTACTACCGTCGGCGCGAGCGGCGCATGGCTACTACGTAGGCCGATCATGCCCAGCGTGAAGATTCCAAAGAACAAGGGGATCGACAAACCGAGAAGCGCTCGCGCCCTGGAAACCTGTTGGGTCTGGGTGGTAGGCTGTCGCAGGAAGCCTACCTGGGCGGCCGGCTGCAGAACCGGTGATGCCGCGGCCTCAGTCTGCGCCACGGTAGCCAGCGCCTGCCGCATGAGCTCCGGCTCGATCCCGATCTCCTCGGCGAGCTTTTCCACTTCCGACTCGGAGAGGGTTTCACGGCGCTCTTGCTGGAGCCGCGCGGCCAGGGCCGCCGCCTTCTGGACGGTCTCCGGACGGTATCGGCGCTCGGCCGTCCCCGTGGATTCTTCCTTAAAACCGGCCTGCATGACTACCTCTTCCGGGTCGCCGCCTGCGTGTCCGTTCAACCCCGTACAATCATACCCCGTGCATCGTCCCTGATGCCTAAACGGAAGAAACAGGCCCGCGGTTTCGGTGGTCCGGGCCGGTCAGCCCTTCCGCCTACCCACGGGCCAGCGCCGTGGCCGCTTCGCTGAACATACTTCGCACCCGATCGGTGGCCTGCTGGTCGATCTCACGGACCACCCGATACCCCGCCGCCACGAGCCGGGCCGCCTCATCGGGATGCTGGATCAGCCGCACGCAGGCCGCGGCGAACTCCTCGTCCGTATCCGCGATGAGCAGGTGCTCCCCGTGCCTGACCGGCAGCCCCTCCGCGCCCACGCTGGTGGAGATCACCGGCCGGCCAGCCGCGAAGCTCTCCAGGATCTTGTTCCGGATGCCGCTGCCATACCGCAGCGGCACCACGATCGCCGCGCCCGCCTCCAGATAGGGCCGGATGTCGGGGACGGTGCCGGTAACCTGCACTTCAGGAGAGTCGGCCAGCGCCCGCACCTCGGCGCTCGGCTCGCGGCCCACGAAGTCGAGGTAGGCGTCCGGGAGGGCGGCCCGCACGCGCGGCCAGATCTGCCGCCGCATCCAACCGGCGGCATCCTCGTTCACGTGCCAGTTCATCGCGCCCACGAACACGAACCGCGGCGGCACGCCTGTGGGCCGCTCGCCGACCGCTCCGAAGAACGCTTCGTCCACGCCGTTCGGGATCACCTCGAAGTTGGCCCGGGGCGCGAGCTCCGCCATGCCGGCGCGGTCCACGTCCGAGATGGCGATCACCCGGCCCGCGCGCCGGAGCAGCTCGCCCTCGGAGCGCCGCAGCTTTCGCGCTTCCAGCTTCCAGAACCACCGCTTCTCCGGCGGTCGGGTCTGCGCCATCCGGTCCAGGATGAGCCACTCGACATTGTAGTTGTCGAGGATCGAGGGCACGGAAGCCGGCACCTCGGCCAGGTACTGACCCATCTGGAGCCCGATCGCCAGCGCCAGGTCCACGTCCTTCGCCGCGGCGGCGGTCTGCCGGGCCATCTCCGGTGAGTAGAACTTCCAGATCATGCCGGCGTCTCGCCGGGCGAGCTGCGCCAACTGCGATGCCTTCCAGCCGGTGGGGCGAACCGGGGAGGGAACGCGGATCACCACTCCGTCCAGGGGCGCCGGCAGCGGGGCCTGGACCGGCTGCTCCACGCGATCGAAGCAGAGCAGGGTCAACCGGCAGCCCGGCGGGAGACGCCGCAGCAGGTTGTCCACCCGGATCTGGGTGCCGTCTTGAACGGGGAACGGATAGGAGGGGGCTAGACAGAGGATGTGCATTGGGCCGAGTCCGGAACTTCAGCATGGAAGCGCTCCAGACGGGATAATCGGCATTGGCGGCGGCGGACCGCTATTCGCGCCGCCACAAACACACCAACCAGCCGGCACAGCCAGGCGGAATTCACCACCAAGGCACAAAGGCACAAAGAGAAGGTTCCCCGGTCTCCTCTTCGTGCCTTTGTGTCTTGGTGGTGGCGAATCAGGACGTCCCGTTCGCTAGATCAGCTCTTCTACCGGCGAGTGCCCTTCGAGGAGGCGCGTCGGCCGGTCGTTCGGGCCGGGAACGAAGTTGTTGTCCATGTCCAGGCCCATGTTGCGGTAGATGGTCGCCATCACGTCGCCCGCCGTCCTTGTTGATCTGCGGGGTCCGGCCCATCTCGCCCCAGACCACCACGGAGACGTCTTTGTCCATCCCGCGGTCGTGCAGGTCCTGGATCAGCGCGCTGATGCCCTGGTCCAGAATCGGCAGGCGCTCCTTCAACTGCCCGAAGTTGTTGCCGTGGTAGTCCCAGCGGCCGTAGCCGATGGTGATGCAGCGGACGCCGGTCTCCACCAGCCGCCGCGCGATCAGGAGGCCATCGTTCCACATCGGGCCGCCGTCATCCACGTTCTTCAGCGAGCCCCGGCCGTACCGCTCGCGGACGATCGGATCTTCTTTCTCCACGTCCATCGCCTGGAACACGCGGTTGGAGGTGAGCAGTTCGAACGCCCGCTGGGTTACCGTGTCGGCGCCTTCCACCAGCGGGTCCATGTC
>JAJFMS010001174.1 GCA_020696885.1 Armatimonadota bacterium
GGAACATCTGGTAGGGGTTGTCGATCGGCGCCACCGGCTTGTTGGGGCCCACGTAGGACATGCGCGTCCAGGTGTCCGCGCGCTCCGGCACCATGACGCCGTATTCCAGGGAGCCGAACCGCGTGCGGGTGGCGGGGTTGCTCTGGAGGTAGTTCTTGATCTCCTGGTCGATGGAGAGGCCGCTGGCCCAGCCGGCCGGGGTATCCGAGCCGCCCTGGATGTTGCCGGGGAACAGCTCCACGCCGGTGAGGAGGCAGCCGATGCCGCGCATGTGGGCGTCGCCGTCGCCGCGGACCCGATCGCAGACGCCGTTGAGCACCAGGGTGCGCTCCTTGAACGGCTCCAGTGGCTTCAGGATCTCCTTCAGCTCAAGCGCGCCTTCTGCCTCCGGCCAGAAGTTCCACGGCACCACGCCGTCCGGGCTGAACATCACCACCAGGCGCTGCTTGCGCTGCGGCTCGGCGGCGTAGGCGAGGCTGGGCAGGTTGGTCAGGAACGGCAGGGCCGCGGCGCCGAGGCCGAGGTCACGGAGAAACTCGCGGCGGGTATTGCGATGGCTCACTTGAATCCCTCGAAGGAGGCGGACGAACTACTGTGTATGAGTGCGGAGGCGATGGAGTGTTGCGAGCACCTGAAGGCTACTCCGTCGTGCCGGCTCGGAGCACCGGCTTCGCGGGAGCGCCGAGCGCCGCCACGGCCATCGTCTCCACGATCTGCTTGCGGATGCTGAACTCGTTGGCGGCAAAGGCGCGCTCCAGGTCCGGCAGGGCCTGGGGGCCGAACGCGCGCACAGGCTGCTTCACCAGGTTGTGGAACAGCTTCTCTACGAACGCCGCGTGGGACTCGTCACTGCCGGCCAGGTAGCCGGCGAGGTCCTTCACGCCGGTGAACTTCACCGCTTTACCGGAGCGAGGCTGGTAGCCGCCCGTGGCGTCGATCGGCTGGCCGTTCTCGTTGGCCCGGAAGCGGCCGATGGCGTCGAACTTCTCCAGCGTGAAACCGAGCGGATTGATCATGGAGTGGCACCCGGCGCAGGCCGCCGGCTTGGTCTGGAGCACCACCCGCTGCCGCGTGGTGAGGTTCGGGTGCACGTCCGCGGCCAGCGGCGATACCGCCACCGGCGGCGGCTGGAGCGTGCGGCCCAGGAAGCTGCGGATCACCAGCACGCCCCGGTGGATCGGGGAGCTGGCGTCCAGGTACGCGAAGCTGGAGAGCGTCCAGCGCCACCGGCTGGAACGGCGCGTCGGCCGGCAGGTCCACACCGTACACCTTCGCGAGCCGACCGTTCAGCCACACCTTGTCGGTGGTCATTAGCTCCCGGAAGTCGGACCGCTCGCTCCACGCAATCTGGTTCAGCGACAGCTCCAGCGAGGTGCGCAGGTCGTTGGCGATGGCCTCATCGAAGCCGGGGAACTTCTTCGCGTCCTTGGCCAGGTCCGGAATCTGGTCGATCTTGAGCCACTGCAGGAAGAACTCGTGCAGCTTGGCGCGGGCACGCGGGTCGGCCAGCATCCGGTCTGCCTGCTTCGTCACCTGCTCCCGCGTGGCGAGCTCACCGGCGCCCGCGGCTCGGAGCAGTTCCGCGTCCGGCAGCGAGTCCCACAGCCCGAACGAAAGCCGGGAGGCCACGTCGTATGCGTCGGCTTCGGCGGAGCCCAACTCGCGGTAGAGGAACCGGGGCGACTTCAGCGTGAGCAGCAGCACCCGCTTCACGGCGGTGTCCAGGTCCGGCGCGGCCTTGAAGTGGCTGTCGATGTAGGTCTGCTCCAGCTCGGAGGTGAGCGGGCGCCGGAAGGCGCGCGTCACGAACTGCTTGCAGAAGGCCCGCAGGCGCGGCTCCCGATCGGCGCCCTCTTCCGGGGCGCCGGTCAGCTCCCGCAGGTGCGAGCTGACGTAGGCCGCCGTCTCGATCGCCGCTTCCGTGGTCGCTTCTTCCCACTCTTTGGAGACGCTCGTCGCGCGCTCGTAGCCCATGCTCCGGTCGTCCGGCGGGAACGGAGCGGTGAGCACGAACGCTTCCGGGACGGAGACCGGCACCAGGCACCGCTGCGGGATTACTTCCGCCGCGCGGTGGGGCAGCTTCCACTCCAGCGCCAGCGAGGCCTTCGCGATCGGGCGGTTCTTCAGCTTGTCGGTATCGTCCACCCCCTGGGTGGACTTCGTGAACTCCAGCCGCAGCGGGTAGGTGCGCCCGCCCAGCAGATGGATGGCGCCGTGATACTCCGTGTCCGAGCCGGACTTCACCTTCGCGTCGATCAGCGGCTTGCGCGTGTCGTTCACCCAGAGTTGGAAGCCATGTTCCGTGCGGATGATGAAATCGTATTCCCCGGTGTCCGGCGCCACCACGGAGCCCTGCCAGCGGATCGAGAAGGTGTGCGCGTCGAACTTCTCCGGGTCCGGGCTGGACTGCGCCCAGTCGAACTTCACCTGGGGGTCGACGCGGTCGATGATCCGGTCGTTGTTCTGGAACCGGCGAGACTTGAAGTACTCTCCGCGCAGCCCGCTCGCCTCTCCCGGCCGGACCGGGTTGCGGAAGCTGCCGACGAGGTCCGTCAGCGCGTTGCGATACTGGCGCACCGTGAGGTGGGAGAGCTCCACCCGCGCCGGCCGGTTCCGCGCCTGCGCCACCGGCGAGTAGAACGCGTTGTACAGGTACTCGGAGACCTTCTTCGCGTCCACGCCGGTGCACTTCTTGCCCGGCCCGGGCGGCATCGATCGGGCGATGAACCCGGCAAGCTGCTCCGCCGATTGGTTACCCACCAGCGGCTTCTGATACTGCTTGCTCCCCTCGCCCTTGAGGCCGTGACAGGAAGCGCAGCGCTGGCGGTAGATCTGCTCGCCGGTCACCGGCTTGGCGGCGCCCGGCACGGCGCGAGCGCTGAGCACGCCCGCAAGCGACACGACGAGCGCAATGGCGCCGGCCGAGGCGCGGGCAACGAGAGCAGGCGTGGGAGAGGGCATCTTGGTCCTGACGGCGAGTACTACTAACTATCTATACGATTCCCGGTTCCCGCTGCAGATCCCTGGAATACCAGGTTGGATGAAATTAGAGATGCGGGGTGCGGGAAGCAGCGCTAACGCCCTGATCCCGGCCCACCCTCGCCCACGACAGGCGCGTCATCCCCGCCCCCGCCCTTGTCATCCTGAACAACGTGAAGGATCTCGAACGCGCGCGTGGTACGGCGCATAGTCGCGTAGAGGAGGCGCACGGACCAGGACTACACGACGTTTTCACGGCTCGACAGCGCCCGTAATCGAGCGGTTGCCACGGAGTCCCGGAG
>JAJFMS010000152.1 GCA_020696885.1 Armatimonadota bacterium
CTGACAAACGAATACGGCCGCTGTCCCCGGGACCCGGACGCCGGGCGAGTGCCATGGCTGCATCTTACTGGCAGCCCACTCCGCCACCGGATTACGACCCCGAACGATGGCCAGCAACAAGGTCCGACCTGTAGGGGTGGGGCCTTTTTGCCGTGTGGGGGCATTGATCACTGCCTGGGCGAAACCGCCGCTCGGCGGTCTCCGTCATGCCTCCACGATGCCTGTTGTCACCGAAAAAGAGGCCGTAGAAGGTCGCAAGCGCAGCGGGAAAGCACTCTACCTGCTGCTCGTCCCGCCGCTCCTGGGGTTTCTGCTCGTGGCCGCCGCGGTGATCCGGCCGGTGGAGCTCCAGCTTGGTCCCGCGGTCATCATCGTGCTGACAGCCCGAACCGCTCCCACCGCCGCCCAAGTTGACGGCCGATTGCTGCCCGCCGGGACGCCTGTGGAGATCCGCGGTCACGAATACGCCGTCATGGGTACCGGCTGGGGTGGCGGCGCGGTGGCTGGCGGATGGGGAATCGGCATCTGCTGGTTCCGCGGACACCGGAAGTAGGCGCCGTCGCGCCGGAAGGTCCCACCGGAGCCCTCTGAAAGTCCCGCACAAGGCCATGCCAGCTTGGACTCGGCACGCCACCACTCCGGCGCGAGACCCCGGAACCTGGTCATCCTGAAACGCAGCGAAGCGTCCCGCACGTACGCCGGGGCCGGGAGTCACCTCGACGGAGCCTGGATACTTCCAAGCGTTGAGAGCTGACCTCACGGTCACCATAGACATCTGCCTAGTGCGCCTAACGCCGCACCCCGGCGGCACAAAAGGGTGACCGAAGGCCGGGGTTGAGCCCCGGGTCACCCCTCCGCCACCCGCACCACCAGCTTCCCGAAGTTCCGGCCCTCCAGTAGCCCTATAAACGCCTCCGGCGCGTGTTCCAGCCCCTCCACCACGTCCTCGCGGTACCGGATCGCTCCCTGCTCCACCCACGGGGTCATCTCGCTCAGGAACTCCGGATACCGCTCTCCGTAGTCGTTGAAGATGATGAAGCCCTGGACCTTGAGCCGCTTGCGCAGGATGGCGCCCATCAGCAGCGGGAGGTGGTCCGGCCCAGGCGGTAGACCCTGCGCGTTGTAGTGGGAGATAAGACCGCACACCGGAACCCGCGCCTTCGGGTTGAGCAGCGGGATCACCGCCAGGAGTACATCGCCGCCCACGTTCTCGAAGTACACGTCGATCCCCGCCGGGCAGGCAGTGGCGAGGCGCGCAGAGAGATCCGGTGCCCGGTGGTCCACGCACTCGTCCAGGCCCAGCTCCTCCACGGCGTAGCGGCACTTCTCCGGGCCGCCGGCGATGCCCACCACGCGGCAGCCCTTCAGTTTGCCGAGCTGCCCCACCACGGAGCCCACCGCGCCGGTGGCTGCGGCCACCACAACCGTCTCGCCCGGCTGCGGCGCACCGATGTCCAGGAGCCCCATGTAGGCGGTGAACCCCGGCATCCCCAGCACTCCCAGCGCGAGGGAAGGCCTCGGCATCCCGGGGTCGAGGCGGAGGAGCCCGGCGCCGTTGGAGACGGCATAGTCTTGCCAGCCGGAGCCGCTCAGCACCAGGTCACCTTCGGAAAACCCCGGGTGCTGCGACGCCGCTACCCGGCTCACCGTGCCGCCCACCATCACGTCTCCCACCGCCACCGGCGGCGCGTAGGAGGGGGCGTCGCTCATCCGGCCGCGCATGTACGGGTCCAGCGACAGGTACAGCGTGCGGAGGAGGACCTCCCCGGCAGCCGGCTCCGGCACGGGGCTCTCTTCCAGCCGGAAGTCATCCGGCACCGGGGCGCCCTGCGGGCGCCGGGCCAGCACGATCCGCCGGTTGACCGGAAGCGCAGCGGACATGGTTCTCTTCCTTTCGTTAGGACGGGTGGTTCGATCTTGGCGGCTGCCTCATTAGATGTAGCGATCCTGGGGGCCGATCTGATTCCTGAGCACGGCTGTCGTATGCGGTATCTGCACCCCTTTCATGTAGGGCAAACGGGGTACTGTCGCATACACTGGGAATGGTACGCGATCCGCGTCCTACCTGCCGTCCGTTGTTCCCCAGGTCCCGTTACGAGGTGCTCCCCTGGTGCCATCAGCCTTCGATCCGGCCGCCGTTCTGGAAGGACTTACCGACTTTGTCGCGGTTCTAGACACCGGCTGGCACTTCACGTACCTCAACCAGCCGGGGGCGAGGTTTCTGGGGTTCCGGCCGGAGGACCTCATCGGCCGCGAGCTGTGGGAGCTCTTCCCGGGAGCCCGGGCGTCGGACTTCTACCAGCGATGCCAGCAGGCGGTTCAGGATCAGCAACCGTTCTCGCTCCGGCACCATTCGCCCCAGCGCGGGGTCTGGCTGGACCTCCGGATCTCCCCCTCACCCGCGGGGATCACGATCTTCGGACGGGATGTCACGGAGCAACAGCGGGTGGAGTCCGCCCTTCGCGCGAGCGAGGAGCGCCTGCGCCTCGCGCAGCAGGCGGGGCACATCGGCACCTGGGATTGGGACCTGGTAGAGGACCAGGTGTCGTGGTCGGATGGCACCTGGAAGCTGCTCGGGCTCCCGCCTCGCTCCACCGGAACCGGTCGCGAGGTGTGGTTCGAGCGGATCTACCCGGACGACCGGGGGCCGCTCATAGCCGAGATGGAGCGCGTCCTGGCGGAGGGGATCGAGTTCTCACAAGAGTTCCGCGTGATCCGCGCGGATGACGCCATCCGCTGGCTGGTCTCGCAGGGACAGGTGATCCGGGACGAGCAGGGGAGGGCGATCCGCTTTCTCGGGGTAAACATCGACATCACGGACCGGAAGCGCTCCGAGCAGGCGCTGGCCGAGAGCGAGGCCCGCCTGCGCTTCACCACGGAAGCGCTCCCCCAGGTAATCTGGCTAGCGGCCCCGGACGGGTCCCTCGTGGACTGCAACCGGCACTGGTACGAACTGACCGGCCTGTCGGTGGCCGAAACCCTGAACGGGAGCTGGGTGCGCGTGCTGCACCCGGACGATCTCGCCGAGCTGGAGCGCACCTGGCCCGGGTTTCTCGCGGCCGGCGAGCCGTACGAGTTCGAGTACCGCATCCGGCGGGCCGCGGACGGCGCCTACCGCTGGCACACTGGGCGGAGCATGCCGATCCGCGACGATCAGGGAGTGATCAACCGCTGGCTGGGCACCGCGTTCGACATCCAGCGGCTGAAGGACGCGTCCGAGATCGAGCGGCGCGGCGAGCAGCTCTACCGTGCGTTCCTGGAGCAGGGGGGCGAGGCATTCTGGTTTACCGATCTGGACGGGCGCTGCCTGGAGCTCAACGAAGCCGCCTGCCAGCTCCTCGGCTACGAGCGGGAGGAGCTCCTGGGCAGCGTGGTGCGGGAGCTGTTCCACCCGGAAGACCAGCCGGCGCGACTGGATGACCTGCAGCGCGTCCATACCGGCTATACGGTGCGGGCCGAGCGCCGCTTGCGGCGGAAGGACGGCGTCTACGTAACGGTGGAAGGTATCGCACGGGCCTTTGATGCCACGCGCACCCTCGTGTTCTTCCGCGACGTGACCCGGCGCCGCGCCGCCGAGGACGCGCTGCGCGTCCGCGAGCAGGAGTTCCGCGCCATCTTCGAGCTGGCCGCGGTGGGAGCCACCCAGTCCGATCCGCACACCGGGCGGTTTCGCCGGGTCAACCGGAAGCTGTGCGATCTCACCGGCTACTCCGAAGCCGAGCTACTGGACCTGACGTTCTTTGCGCTGACCCACCCCGATGACCAGGAGCGAAACCAGGAGGTCCTGGATCAGCTCCTCCGGGGGGACCGCGACGCGGTGACCATCGAGAAGCGGTACCTGCGGAAGGACGGCACGGTCATCTGGGTCCAGACCGACGCGACGCTGCTCCGCGGCGCCGATGGCGCCCCGCTGATGCTGCTGGCCGTGGTGCAGGACATCACCGCGGCGTACGAGGCGCGGGAAGCGCTGGTCCAGAGCGAGCGTGCCCTGCGCGAGGCGCAGCGGGTGGCGCGGCTGGGAAGCTGGAGCCTGGACCTGCTCACCGGCAACGCCTGGTGGTCCGAGGAGATGTACCGCCTCTACCAGCTCGACCCGGCCGAAATCCAGCCCTCCCTGGCCCACTCCCGCGCGCTCATCCACCCACAAGATTGGCCCAAGGTGGAGGCGCAGGTGCGCGAAGCAATGGAGCAGGGCGCCGGGTTTCAGGACCTGGAGCTGCGGTTCTTCCGGGCGGACGGCAGCGTCGGCTGGATGCTCACGCGCGGCGAAGTGGAGCGGGATGCCGGCGGCAAGCCGGTCCGGCTGATCGGCTCCTCCGTGGACATCACGGAGCGAAAGGAAGCGGAACAGGGCCTCCGGGAGCGCGAAGAGCGGCTGCGGCTGGCGACCCGCGCGGCGGGGATCGGCACTTTCGATTGGGACCTCCCGTCCGGACGAATCGTCTGGACGGAGCAGGAAGAGCTGCTCTTCGGCCTCGAGCCGGGCACGTTCGGCGGAACGATCGAGAGCTGGAAGGCGCAGGTGCTCCCCGACGACCGGGAGGAGATGGAGCGCCGCATCCGCGAGTGCACCCAGGCCCGGCGAGAGGACTTCGACTTCGCGTTCCGGATCCGGCGCCCGGACGGGGAGGTCCGGTGGATCGAGGGAGCCAGCCGGTTCGTGTACGCGGAAGACGGCACTCCCCTGCGCATGGTGGGGGTGAACCTGGACGCCACAGAGCGCCGGCTCCTTGCGGAGGCGCGGGAAGCCCGGGCGCAGGCGCTGGCGGAGGAGTCCCGGCGCAAGGATGAGTTCCTTGCCATGCTCGCTCACGAGCTACGCAACCCGCTGGCGCCGATCACCAACGCGGCGCACCTGCTCCAGTTCTGCGCGGGCGATCCGGAGCAGGTCGGGAAGCACCGCGAGACCGTGGAGCGCAACGCCCGGCACCTCTCCCGGCTGGTGGATGACCTCCTGGAAGTGGCCCGCATCAACGAGGGCAAGATCGACCTGCGGCGAGAGGCGGTGGACCTGGCGGAAGTGCTCCGGCAGGCGAGCGCCAGCGTGCGGCCCCGGATGGAGCAGCGCCAGCACGAGCTGACGCTGGCGCTGCCCCCACAGCCGGTGCCGGTGCTGGCGGATCCGGTCCGGCTGGTTCAGGTGGTGGTGAACCTGCTGACCAACGCCGCGAAGTACACTGAGCCGGGCGGCCGCATCACAGTAGAGCTGGAGGGACCGGATAGCGCCGGGGCCGCGGCCATCCGGGTTCGCGACAACGGCCGAGGGATCGATCCGGAGCTCCTGCCGCAGGTGTTCGAGCTGTTCGTACAGGGCAGCCAGACGCTGGCGAGGACGGAGGGCGGCCTGGGCGTGGGGCTCACGCTCGCGCAGCGGCTCGTGGAGATGCATGGGGGCACCCTCACCGCGCAGAGCGAGGGGCCGGGACGGGGCAGCGAGTTCATCGTCCGGCTGCCGACTTCCGCGGAGCGAGCCGCCGAGCCGGTGCGCCCCTTACCGACAGGGCTGGGTGGAACGGGCACGCGGCTGCTGCTGGTGGAAGACAACGTGGACGCGGCGGAGACGCTGGCGGAGCTGCTGGAGCTGTGGGGCCTGGAAGCCCGGGTAACACACACCGGCGCGGCGGCCCTGGAGGTGGCGGCTTCCTTCCACCCGCAAGTCGTCCTCCTGGACCTCGGCCTTCCGGGGATGGACGGCTACGAAGTCGCCGCTCGCCTGCGAGCTCTGCTCCCCACCGGGACACCCCCGATATTCGTGGCGCTCACCGGCTACGGCGACGCGGAGCACCGCCGTCGGACCACCGCTGCCGGTTTCGACCACCACCTGGTGAAGCCGGTGGAGCCGGAAGTTCTGCGAAAGCTCGTGTGCGGCGGTGGAGGAACCGCAGGAGCAGAGGAGCCGCGGGAGTAATGGAGTGTAGGAGTAGTGGGAGCGGTGCGGCCTGATGGCCGCGTTCTTCACTACTCCCGCGGCTCCGTCCATACGGTAATCCCATGAACCGCATCCTGCTTTTTCTGCTCTTGCTGCTGCTCACTGTCGCCGGCTACGCGCCGGCCGGGCACGCCCAGTCGAAGCCGCGGCTGAACGTGCTGTTCATCTCCGTGGACGACATGAACGCGGACCTGGGCTGCTACGGTCACCCGCTGGTAAAAAGCCCCCACATCGACCGCCTGGCCCGCCGCGGAGTGCGGTTCGACCGGGCCTACTGCCAGTTCCCGCTCTGCAGCCCCAGCCGCTCCTCCCTGCTCACCGGGCTTCGGCCGAGCACCACGAAGGTCTTCGACCTCCAGTACCACTTCCGCACCGGGATGCCGGACGTGGTGACGCTGCCGCAGCTCTTCAAGAACAGCGGCTACTACTCCGCCCGCGTGGGGAAGCTGTACCACTACGGTAACCCCGGCGGCATCGGCACCAGCGGGCTGGACGATCCGCCTTCCTGGAGCCACTTCGTCAACCCAGCGGGGCGGGACAAGACGGCGCTGGAGCCGGACCTCACTAATTACACCCCTCGGCGCGGCCTGGGGAGCGCCATGGCGCTCCTCCCGGACCCGGCCGGCAAAGACGAAGAGCACACGGACGGCAAGGTCGCCACCGAGACGATCAAACTGCTGGAAGCGCACCGGGACCAGCCGTTCTTCATCGCCGCCGGCTTCTACCGCCCCCACACGCCGTACATCGCCCCGAAGAAGTACTTCGAGCTCTATCCCCTGGACAAGATCCAGCTCCCGCAGGAGCCGGCGGCCGCCCGGCAGGGCGTGCCCGCGCCGGCGCTGTCCTCTACCCGGCCGCTCCCCTACTTCGGCGTGACGTCCGACCAGGCGCGAGAGTGCAAGCAGGCGTATTACGCCTCTATCTCCTTCGTGGACGCGCAGGTCGGCCGGATCCTGGACGCGGTGGACCGGCTGAAGCTGTGGGACAACACGGTGGTGGTGTTCTGGAGCGATCACGGCTACCACCTGGGCGAGCACGGCCTCTGGATGAAGCAGAGCCTGTTCGAGGAGTCCGCGCGGGTGCCGATGATCATCGCTCCGCCGCAAACGCGATACGCCGGGTCCCGCTGCCGGCGCACCGTGGAGTTCGTGGATCTCTACCCCACCATGGCGGACCTGGCGGGCCTGAAGCCGCCCGCCAACCTGGAAGGGGTGACGCTGCGCCCGCTGCTGGTCGATCCGTACCGGAAGTGGAACCGCCCGGCGTTCACCCAGGTGCAGCGCGGGGTCTTCCCCGGTTACTCCGTCCGCACCGAGCGGTGGCGCTACACCGAGTGGGACGAC
>JAJFMS010000153.1 GCA_020696885.1 Armatimonadota bacterium
GTCGTCCAGGCAATTGCGGACGAGAGCGGCAAAGTCGAGCAGCTCAGGCTGGATCCGAATCTTCCGCCGGGTAATGCGGGACACGTCCAGCAGGTCGTCCGTCAAGCGAGCCATGTGCTGCACCTGCCGCGCGATCACCTCGCGGTTGCGGCGCAGGACATCCTCATCGGAGCCTTGCCGGCGCAGGATCTGGATGGCGGTAAGCATCGGCGCCAGCGGGTTGCGCAGCTCATGCGCGAGCATGGCCAGGAACTCGTCTTTGGTCTCATTGGCGCGCCGGAGGTCCGCCTCCACCCGCTTTAGATGGCCGATGTCCTGGAACACCAGCACCGACAGCGCCGGATGACCGTGCACCTCCGGCAGCGTGTCGCCGTAGACGATGATGGAGTGCCGGCCGGAGGGGAGGTGCCAGTCCATCTGGTAGCCGTCCAGGCGCTCCCCGTTGGCCACGCGCACACCGGGCATCTCCACGTTGGGAATCCGGTTGCCGGCGGCATCGGTGCAGTAGTAGACCGTGTGGTACTCGTCAGCGGACTTACCGGTGGGGAACGTGCCGCCGGCTACCTCATTGGCGGCGAGGTTGGCAAACGTCACCCGGGCGGTGCCGGGCTCGACGAACACCAGCGGCACCGGGAGGAGGTTGAGCACGCTCTCGAGCCATTCTTGCTGGCTGCGCAGGCTCTCTGCCTGGGCGCGCAGTTGGGTCTCGGCCCGGCGGGCCTGCTCGAACAGCCGGGCGTTGTCGATGCCCACCGCGGCCTGTGCGGCGATGCCCACCACCATTCGCTCGTGGCCGGGCTGGAACTGTCCCCGGCCGGAATGACCGAAGAAGAGGCCGCCCAGCACTTCTCCGGAGCGGGAAGCCACCGGTACGGCCAGGTAGCTGCGCACCGGAAGGTGCCCTTCCGGCATGCCGTGGTACGGAGGGTTCTTCCCGTACCGGGGGTCCTGGGTCACGTCGTCGAGGCGCAGCACCCCGGTGCCGTGGAACGTCGGCGCGAACACCTTGGTGTTGCGGGGCATCGGGAAGTTGGCGAACGCCTCACGCGGCACGCCGGAGAGGGTGTACAGCGTGTAGGCCTCGCCGTCCGCCCCGATCACGTTGTAGAAGAACGCGCCGAACTCCGCGCCGGTGAGCTCGGTGGCCGCATCCGTCACCGCCTGCACCAGCTTCTGAAGGTCTAGCTCGGCCGCCACAGAGGCGCCGATGCGGCGGATCGTCTCGCTCTCTTCCCGGAGCTGCTGGAGCTCGAGCTCTCGCACGCGGAGCGCCTCGTTGACCTGGCGCAGCTCCTCGATGGCGACGTTCAGCTCTTCGTTGGTGGCCTGGAGCTCCTCGTTGGTGAGTTCCACCTCCTCGTGCTTGACGCGGAGTGCCGCCGCAAGCGCCTGCGCCTCGACCCGTGCATCCCGCTCGTCTTGCAGCGAGACCACGCGATCCATCTCGAGCTGCTTCTGGCGGGTTGCGTCTCGGAAGACGAGAGCCAGTCCTTCCGCACTGGGGAAGACGCTCAGCCGCAGCCAGGCGGCGGTCTCCGGGGTGAACAGCTCCAGCTCAACGGCGGACTGCTCCCGTGCGGCCTGTCGCAGCCGCTCACCCACCGATCCGGTCAGCTCCTCCGGCAGCAGCTCCCAGAGCGAGCAACCCACCACCGAGCGTCCCGGGGCGGAGAACTGCTCTGTCGCTTTGCGATTTCCGAACACGCAGCGCCACTCGGGATCGAGGACCAGGAACGCGTCGGTGATTCCATCCAGAATCGCGGTGCCGGAACGCTCCATTGCTGCTGACCGTCTCCCACGGCATCACCGTCCGGATACCGCACATCAAGAAGGGCCATGCGAACAATCGCACAGCCCGATCACTGCAGTACCACGATCCGACACCTTCCCAAACGCTTGATCGCAACCAGACCCGAGGAATGCTGTGTAGGGAAAGGGGGAGTAATAGAGTGTTGGAGTAATGGAGTAATGGAGTAATGGAGTGTTGGAAGAAAGCGACCGCACGACCTCACTACGCCCCTACTCCCGCACGAGCAGCGACTCCAGCGCGTCTACGTCTACCGGTTTAGTGAGGTGCGCCTCGAAGCCGGCCTCGGCGGACAGGCGGCGGTCTTCCGTAGTGCCGTAGCCGCTGATGGCGATGAGCCGGCTGGTCGCAGTCGACTTGAGCTCGCGAAGGATGCGGGCCACCTCCCAGCCGCTGATGCCGGGGAGGCCGATGTCGCAGAGGATGATGTTGGGCTGGAACCGCGCCGCCTCTTCCACGCCTTCGGTGCCGTTGTAAGCCACGCGGACCTCGTGCCCGTTGAGCTCCAACAGGTCACACAGGGTTTGCGCCGCGTCCAGGTTATCCTCGATGATCAGGATCCGGCGGCTCTGGCCCCCGACTCCCTGCTGGCTATCCGCCGCGGGGCGGCGGGCAGGCGGGAGGTCACCGAAGTCCTGGGCCATGAGGCGCAGACCTGGATGAAAGTTGATCCGGTGGTAATTACCGCGTTCCGGAACTGCGATCACTGCACTCGTCTCCCTGGCTCGGCGTTATCGCGCCGCTCTTTAGAATGGTTCCGATCACCGGGACCGGGCTCGATCGGCAGTATCACCACGAACTCGCTGCCCTGGCCCAACCCCTCGCTCCGCGCTTCAACGGTACCGCCATGCATCTCCACCAGGCGGCGTACTAGGGTGAGGCCGATGCCCAGCCCTCCCTGCGAGCGATCGAGGTTCCGCTCCGCCTGTGCAAAGAGGTCAAACACACTGGGCAGGAACTCCGCGGTAATTCCCAATCCGGTGTCTCGCACGGATAACCGGGCACTCGCCCCGGCAACGTCCAGCCGCACGACAATCCGCCCGCCCGGTTCAGTATACTTCGCCGCGTTCAGTAAGAGGTTGCAGATCACCTGCTCCAACCGCACCGGGTCTGCAGAAATCCTTAACGGCCCTTCGGGCAGCAGCACCGCAAGCGAGTGCCTTCGTTCGTCTACGGTCGGCCGGCAAGCCTCCACGGCGCCGCGGACCACTTGAACCAGATCCAGCTCCTGCAGGCGCAGGGTAACTTTCCCGCGGGTAATCCGGGACACGTCCAGCAGGTCTTCCAGGAGGCGGGCCATGTGGCGGACCTGCCGCTCGATCACCGCCTGTTGGCGGAGGAGGATCGGGCTGTCGGCGCCTACCCGCTGGATGATCCGGGCGGCCGTGGTCAGCGGAGAAAGCGGATTTCGCAGCTCGTGCGCCAGCATCGCCAGGAACTCATCTTTGCGGCGATCGGCCTCGGCCAGCGCCTCGACGCGGAGCTGCAGCTCTCGCTGCAGCTCCTGTTGGACCGAGATATCGCGCGCGATCTTGGAGGCTCCGATGATCCTTCCGGTCGTGTCGCGGATCGGCGAGATGGTAACGGAGACGTCGATCCGTCGTCCGTCCTTCCGCACGCGCTCCGTCTGGAAGTGATCCACGCGCAGCCCCTGCACGATCCGCCGCAGAATTTCCGGCTCTTCGTTCGGGCGGTCGGGAGGCACCAGGATGACGATCGGCTGTCCGATCATCTCTTCCGCGGTGTAACCGAAGATCCGCTCTGCCGCCTGGTTCCAGCTCTGCACCACCCCGTTCAGGTCCTTGCTCACGATCGCGTCGTCCGAGGACGCCACGATGGCCGCCAGACGCCGCGCCTGAACCTCCAGCGCGTGGCGCTCCGTGATATCCGTGCAGACGCCCACCACGCGCCAGACACCGGGTTCCAGCGGCTCGATCTGGCACGACTCGTGCAGCCAGTGGTTCTGCCCGAACCGGTCCGTGCAGCGGAACTCCTGGCGGTAGCCGGGCTCGCCGGATTCGAGCGCGGCCCACGCGTTCTGATCACACCGGAGCTGGTCTTCCGGCGGCTTCGCCTGGTGGAAGCCGACCATGTAGGGCTGGTCATCCTCCAGATCCAGAGGCAGGAACCGCTGGGCCGCGTCCGGGTCGAACAGGTGAAGGTCCCACCGGTAGGGCGGGCCGGTGATGCCCGGCGCCGTCACCCGCGCGTGCCAGAGCAGGCAGTGCGCGTGCTCCATCACGTAGCGGACCCCGGCCTCGTTCCGGTGGGCCGCCGCAAGCGCTTCCTGCGAGGCCTGGAGGAGCCGGGCATTGTCGATCGCCGTGGCGGCTCTCCGGCCCACCTCTTCGGCCAGCTCCAGCATCCGCTCGTCGTAACGAACGCCGGACTCCGCCGAGATCAGGCTCAGGGTGCCGAGCACCTGCCCCCGGGTGAGCAGCGGCACGATGACTACCGAGGTGAAGCCGACCTGCCGCAGGATGGCGAGGTGCTCCGGATCCTGGACCGCCTGGACCAGCAGCTCGTCCGGGATGAAGGGATAGAGCTCGGACTTCCCGGTGCGCAGCACGTTCGGGGCTCCGGTAGGGGCCTCCGGGTTATACGGCAGCTTGTCCCGCACGAAGCGAGCCCACTCCACCTTCGCCGGGTCCACGTGGGCCACGGCCACCTGCCGGGGCCGCTCGTCACCGTCTACCAGCTCCACCGTGCACCAGTCCGCCAGCCCGGGAACGGCGAGCTGGGCGATGTGGCGGAGCGTGGTCTCGTAATCCAGAGATGAGGCCAGGACCTTGCTGGCCTCAGCCAGGTAGGCGGCGCGCTGCTCCGCCTGTTCCGCCAAGGCGCGCAGCCGCTGCTGCTCCTCGTGCAGCACCAGCGCCGTGATGGCCTGGGAGGCCAGCGCGGCCAGATCGGCTGCGGCTGCCGCGGCATCCGGATCGAACGGCTGCGGCTGCCGGTAGTAGCAGGTGATGACGGCGGCGCGCTCCCCCCGGATCGTGAAGGGCACCGCAAGGATGGAGCGGATGCCTTCCGCGGCGAAGTCCTTCCACCGGTCCGCCAATTGGGGAGCGGTGGTAACGTCCTCGAAGTGCACCACCTCGCTGGGTATCGGGCCGTCGTACTGGGCGATGCTCCGCGCATACGCCTCGGAGAGCCCGGCGTCGGCGATGGCCCGCCAGGTGTTAGTTTCGGGCACCCGCTGCCACACGGCGTAGGCGTCCGAGCGGCAGAGGCGCTGCGCCAGACCCATTACCATCGCGGACAGCGAGCGGGCTTCTGCTCCGAGATCTTTTTGCCCCCGGGGCAGGTCTCGATCGTTTTCGGTGGTAGGAATGGACATCAAGCCTGGAGCGCGGCACGCCGATCACGGGCACCGTTCCCCTTCGGCCGCGCGAACTCCTCGTATCACATAGAACCCTGGGTGCCGAGGGTAATTCGTGATGCGTAAGGGACCTTACGCATCACCACGCATCACGGGCCCGGAACGGAGCGGTGACCGGTGATGAGCCGGTCATCGCCCCAACAACCCTTCTACCGGCGGCTTCCGGGGTGGCGAACAGGGGGAGATCCTTCCATTCTCTCCGTGGCGGGCCAGCTCCAGTTGCGTGCCGGGATCCCGGTCCTGCCGGGCGGGCGTGGACGAGGTCAGCGCCGGGATCACGGTGAGCCCCAGCGCCAGCGTCACCACCACTCCGGCCCGTAGTTTCGAAGTGTGCAGCATACTTCCATCTCCGATCCGGGCCAGGCGGCCCTCCATTCCCTGTGCTCATCCAGGTAAAGGCGTCTGGAAGCGGGGAAGTAGATCCGGTTTCAATCGACGGTGGGGAATGCGGAAGTCGGGGGAGCGGTAGCCGAAAACGAGCCGGCCTCCCTGGGGAGGCCGGCTCGCTTTCGATTACCGTGCCTGCGATCTGACTGCTACCGTGCCTGCTTCCAGGCGCGGCCGTAGCTCTGGATCGCGTCCACGTAGTCACCGGTCCGCTGCAGGTCATCGCCGGCCAGGGCCGTGGCGGGTCCCGCTTCCTGGGCGAGGATGCGTGCGGCATCCGCCAGTGCTCGGACCGCGTGGTTCAGGAGATCGCCGACCGGCCGGGAGCGACCGGGCTGCAGGTCGAGCAGCTTCCGCTCCACTGCGGCGCTGTGCGTGAAGACGCGCTCACCGCCGTTGCGGACGATGTGGTTGGGATCTACCCAGAACCGGGGCGCCAGCGCTTTCTGCACCTGGTGAGCGGCGTTCCGCAGCTCGCGCGCCGGGACCTTGCTCTCCAGAGCGGCGGCTGCAAGGAGGTCCGCTGTCGCCTGCTCCAGCAGCCCGTGGGCCGTCTGGTGTACCATCACCAGGCGCACGTGGTTCCGGGTGTGCGGGTTCGCGGGATCAGCCGGATCGTAGGCGTCGACGAGGTACTCCGCCACCTCCCCAACCGGTGAGTTGGAGAAGTCGATCTCCACGGGAACCTCGATCTGCTCGCCGGGGCCCAGCACCACGTCCTGCTGCATCTCGCGGCACCGGTGGTTGTGCGGCTGCCCGGCTGCCCCGCCGGCGCAGCGCCCCGCGATGTGGAGGTTCGCCGGCTGGTCCCCGTTGTTCACCACCGGGACCGGATAGGTGAAGCTGCCGCCCGCGTTCACCACCTCCAGGTTGATCTGTCCCCGGTCATCGTTCGGGTCGCTGTTCTCGTCCGCGGAGACGATCAGCGCTTCCAGGCAGGTGTGGCTCTGGTTCTGGAAGGTGTAGGTGTAGGCCGCCGTCTGGCTGCCGCCCGCCGGGATGGCGGGCAGGGTGACCGTGCCGATCTCCTGCCAGCCGTTGAAGGTGACGCCCCAGTCGTTGTAGGAGAGCTTCACCGCCACGTTCGTCGCGGGGGCATCGCCGGAGTTGGTGATGGTCACGGAGATGTTCGCCGGCTGGCCCACGACCGGATACGGCGGATTCGCCACGATCTGCTGGTAGCCGTAGAACGCCAGGCCGGGATTTGCGCTGGTAGACGCCTTCACCGGGAAAGCGGCAGCGGTCGCCACGATGAGTCCACCGAACAGCACTACTTCTCGCATCGATTTCATCGGGAACGTCCTCAGGTTGGTGCGGGAGACTTGCTCATTCTTGTCTCCCATACCAACCATACATAGGGCCCTGGAATCGACATCGGAATGTGTTGTCGCACCCGGGAAGGGTGAGTTGATTGACAGTATTCCTTGCGCGCTGGGCGTCGTGGTGGGGTCGCGGGTGCCGTCAGCCCGGGCCGGAGTGGAGAGCAGGAAGAGTTCGCCGGCAGCCATCCGGCATTCGGTGCCGTTCATCGCGCATGGTGTGGCATCCGTCCGAAGGCGCCTTCGACCGGGCGAATCTCCGCGTAAAAAGGAGAGGTGAGCGTTGGGCGCCATCCTTCAAAGGAGGCGGTTGCCCCTCTAGCGTGGCTCGGTGCGATTCGGAAAGGGAAGCGATGTTCAACAAGATCCTGGTG
>JAJFMS010000154.1 GCA_020696885.1 Armatimonadota bacterium
TCCTCCAACACCCGAAGCCGGACCAACTCCGGAGAGTAGTCCGAACCGGCGCTGCCCGGGAGCCCCGTGGGCGTCGGCGCGCCCGCAAATTGCGCCGCCGCGGGCACGGCAAGTGCCAGTAGCGCCGCAGCGGCGAGGCAGTTAATCCTTCGCATCGCTTCCCTCCTGTTTCTCTTCATGCATCAGTTCCAGCGGAGCGGGGACGGCTCCGCACATCTCTTCAGGGGCCTCGTGCTCCATCTCCGGAGCGCACGAGGACGCCGTGGCCCGGGTCACTACCTGGCCTCCATCCGGCTCGTAGCGGATGGACATGGCCTGGGCATACCCGGGGGTCTCGGTCCCGGCCTGCGTCAGGGCGACCTGGATCACGACCGGCGGACGCTGCACCGCAACGAACAACGTGGGCTCGTCCGCCTCTTCCCAAATCTGGGGAGCCGGCGTGTCGTCCGGCGAGCGAACGGGGGCCGACGCCGCGACCAGTGCCTGCGAGCAACGTGCCGGACGCCGGTGACGCCGCACCCGTCGAGTGGCGACCAGACGGCGAACTGGCAGTCGCGCTGCTTCCTGGAGCGGAGCGAGAACCACCGGCTCGTCAGTAGCGATGAGAACGGTCTCGTCCGGGGCGATCTGCGCGACGACTCCGGCGCCGGAACGTGCTGCCTGCGAACGACCGACAAGCCCTGACGCCGACGCACCGAGCGCCAGGAGCACCACAGCGCCAGCAAACCGCCAGCGCCAGACGCCCATGCGACGGCCGGTGATCGGAGTGACCCCGGATGCGACGAGGGCCGAGCGGAACAGCTCCTGCGCGTCCGCGGGATCCAGCACCGGCGCCGGGGTCCGGCAGCGGCTGAGCAGCGCGTCCGTCTCCTCCAGCGCCCGGAGCTCCCCGGCGCACTGCCGGCAGCCGTCGAGGTGTCGCTCCAGCGTGGCCCGGGCCGCTCCGGCGAGGCTTCCGTCATGGAAGGCGCGCAGGCGGGTCCGCATCATCCTCCGGTGTAGCCGCTTCATGGCGCGTCCTCGTACCAGCGGCGGAAGTCATCCCGCGCCCGGTGGAGGCGCATCTTGGCGGCGGGGAGGGAGATCTCCAGCACCCCGGCGATCTCTTCGTAGGAGAGGCCTTCCCAGAACCGCAGGATCAGGACGGCGCGGTGGTCCGGCGAGACACGAGAGAGGGCGTCTTCCACCGCCAGCTTCTCCAACATCCCGGGCTCAGGCGCCCGGCCAGCGGTCTCGGACAGCTCCGAAGTGTCCCGGCGGCGGCGGATCAGCGAGAGCGCTTCGTTCACCGCGATCCGGTATAGCCAGGTGCGCACACCGCTCTGGCCGCGGAACCCGCCCAGGCTCCGGAACGCCCGGATGAAAGCGGTCTGCGTGGCGTCCTGGGCATCTTCCGGACGGCCCAGCAGCCGGTAGCAGAGGGAGTAGACCTGGGGCTGATACAGTTGATAGAACCGCTCCAGCGCCCACGTTTCCCCGCCGCGGGCGGCGCGGAGCCAGGTTTTCTCTTCCCGCTCCTCGATCTGGCCCGCGTGTCGTAGTGCGAATACGCTGTCCAATGGATGCTGCCTCTCCGTCCAGGCGCCCAATCGATCGATCGGGCTTCTCTGACTCACAAACTTGGATGCGAGGGTGCGCGGATTTGTCACCGGGCGTTTTTGAGAACCGCCGATCTGAGGAGATGCGCCGATGACCGTAGTCGATCTCACCCATCCGATCGAACCGGGAATGCCGGTGTTTCCCGGCGATCCCGAAGTGCGGTTCCACGGGTGCCTGGACTACAGCGACCACGGATTCCGCGTGACTGAGCTTCAGTTCGGCACCCATGCCGGCACACACCTCGATGCGCCCGCGCACTTTCTGCCTGGGGCAGGCACGGTGGAGGCGCTCTCGCTGGAGAAGCTGGTGGGTCCGGCCTCCGTGGTGGATCCGCACGATCCGCCGCGGAGCTTCGCGCCGGGAGAACGCGTGCTGCTCCGCACCGGCTGGAGTAGCCGCTGGGGCACGGACGACTACTTCACCGGCTTCCCGGGGATCGAGCGGGACCTGGTGGAGCGGCTGGCCGCGGCGCCGGTGGCGCTGCTGGGATTGGAGACGCCGACCCTCCATCCGGACGCGGAGGAGGACGCGGCGCTGCACCGGCTGCTGCTGGGGCGCGGCGTGGTGCTGGTAGAGAACCTGGTGAGCCTGGATCGCCTTACCGGGCCGTTCACCCTCGTCGCCCTCCCATTGCCATTCCGGGGCCTGGACGGGTCTCCGTGCCGGGTGATCGCGCTGACGGACGCGCCGTGAGGCCACGGGGGGCGTTTCACGGTGCGGGCAAGCAAGCTTTACGACGAGCGTGGACTACCTGGGAGCACGTAATCCGTGCTGCGTAATGCGTAAATGCCGTCGCACTACGGCGGTCTGCTTACGCAACACGGATTACGTATTACGGTGCGTCCGCTCGTTCGCCGCCGTCTCGCCACTTTGCCCAAACGAGGAGGCCGCCCCGCGTCGCTGCGGGGTCGCAGAAGCTATACTCTGCTCAGGCGCCGCCGCCGGCCCGGGGAACACGCACGATGAGATCGATCCATAGTCTGCTTCTGCTCGCAACCGCCATCGGGGCGGCCGTCGCCGCCGGAGCCGCGGAAGCGCCGAATCCGGTGCTGAAGGCGGGCGCTGCGGCGGTAAAGATCACCCCCTCGCTGACGCGGCCCGTCTACATCGCCGGCTACGAGAACAACCGGATCGCGACCGGGGTGCGGGATGATCTCTGGGCGCGCGTGCTGGTGCTGGACGACGGCAAGACCCGGATGGCGACCGTGGCGCTGGACCTGGTGGGCGTGTCCAACCAGCGCGTGAACCGGATCCGCGCGCGCATCCGCTCCGTACCCTCGGCCAACGTGCTCGTGGCCTGCACGCACGTGCATTCCGGACCGGACTCCCTGGGGCTCTGGGGACCGAACTTCGCCACTACCGGGATCGACCCGCTCTACATGACCCGCCTCGAAGACCGGATCGTGGCGGCGGTCGACGCGGCTGCGGGCGCGCTGCAGCCGGTGGAGGTGTTCGCGGGCGCTACCGAGGTGCCGGACGGGCTGGTCCACAACAGCCGCGAGCCGCTCCAGGATAAGCAGTTGACCGCGCTGCGCTTCGCCGGGAGCGACGGGACGACGGTGGCCACCGTGATCAACTACGGCGGCCATCCGGAGGTGAACAAGTCCAAGAGCATCACCTCGGATTACGTACACTACGTGCGGGAAGCAGCGGAAAAGCGGTTCGGCGGCGTGGCGCTGTTCCTGAACGGCGCGCTGGGCGGGATGGTGACTCCGAAGGTCTCCGCCAACTCCTTCGAAGAGATGCAGCGCGTGGGCGAGGGCGTGGGGAAGGCTGCCGTGACCGCCCTGGAGCGCGCGGAGCGGGTAGACGTAGCCGCGGTCGCCCTCCACCGGCGCGAGCTCACCCTGCCGCTGGACAACTCCGGCTTCCAGATCCTGGCCGCCGGCAAGGTGCTCGATACGGCGCCGGTGGGCGGCCGGGTGCCCACCGAGGTATGGCGCGTGGACCTGGGCCCGGTGACCTGGGTGACCATCCCCGGTGAGATCCTGCCGAAGCCGGCGCTGGCGCTCAAGGCGAAGATGCCGGGCAAGTACCGGATGATCGTGGCGCTGGGCAACGACGAGTTGGGCTACATCCTCGACCCGGCGGACTTCGACCTGAAGCGCTACTCGTACGAGAAGAGCATGTCCGTGGGCAAGCAAACCTGGCCCCTGCTCTTTGAGGCGGCCCAGGAGCTGCTCCGATGAGCCGTGCGCCACTCTGGGTAATCCAGGCCGGAACGGTGCCCTACGAGGAAGCCGTCGCGCTGCAGGAGCGGATCCACCTCGCCCGGCGCGAGGACCGCGTGCCGGATGTCCTGCTCCTCCTCCAGCACCCGCCGGTGATCACCCTGGGCCGGAGTGCTCACGAAGAGAACCTGCTCGTGGATCGGGACGCGCTAGCCCGCCGGGGCGTGCAGGTGTGCGAAGCGGCCCGCGGCGGCGACGTGACGTACCACGGCCCGGGCCAGATCGTGGGTTACCCGATCTTCGACCTCAACCACCACGGCCGGGACGTGCACCGCTACCTCCGGCAGGTGGAGGAGGCGCTGATTCGCGTGCTGGCGCGGTATGGCCAGGAAGCCGAGCGGGTGCCGAGCCTTACCGGGGTATGGGTGGGGATGGACAAGGTGGCCGCCATCGGCGTGGGTGTACGGCAGTGGGTGACCTGGCATGGCTTCGCGCTGAACGTCGCCACGGACCTGGACGCCTTCAAGCTGATCGTGCCGTGCGGGATCCGCGACCGGGGCGTCACCTCCCTGGAGCGGCTCCTCGGCCGCGCGCTTCCGGAAGCCGAAGTGGCGGACGCCCTGGTGAGCGCCTTCGCGGAGGTGTTCGAGCTGGAGCCGGAGGAGCACCGGGTGGTGGAGCTTCCGGGCTACTCGAGCTGTTGCTAAAGGCACCCGGTAGGCACGGAGCAAGTGCGAAGCGCCGGGAGATCGCGCGTGGCGCCGCTCGTCCGCGGGCCACGCGCTGAGTTCCTTCTCAGATCTCCGACAGCCGCTCCGTCGAGTCCCCGAACTGCTTCATGCGGATGCCGCACTTATCCAGCATCGAGAGGTAGAGGCTGCACATCTTGCGGTTCGGCTTCTGGAGGTAGTCCAGCACCCGGCCGCCCTTGATCTGGCCGCCCGCACCGCCCGTAAGCAGCACCGGCAGGTTCATTGCGTCGTGGTTGCCGGTGAGCATGCTGGAGCAGTAGAGCAGCATCGAGTTGTCGAGCGCCGTCCGCTCGCCTTCCTGGATGGCGTCCAGCCGGCGGGCGATGTAGGCGTACTGCTCCAGGAAGAACTGGTTCACCTTCAGCCAGTCCGCCGTGTCGGAATGGGACAGCAGGTGGTGGATCATGTAGTCCACGTTCAGGTGCGGGAAGCGGAGCGCGCTGTGGTCGTTGTTCAGCTTCAGGGTGCAGACGCGAGTGGTGTCGGTCTGGAAGCCGAGGACCATGATGTCGCACATCAGGCGCATGTGATCCGCGATGTTCTGCGGGATACCGTCCGGCGGGCGGGGGATGTTCGGCTTGTCCAGGGTGGGACGCCAGCCCTGCAGCTCGCCCTGCTTGCCGGCGCGGTCGATCCGCTGCTCCACCTCACGCACGGAGGTGAGGTACTCGTCCAGCTTCCGCTTGTCCGCGCTGCTGATGCTGCGGCGGAAGCTCTTCGCGTCTTCCTGCACCGCGTCCAGCACGCTCTTGTCGCCGCGCTGCGCGCCATCTTTGAAGAGGCGGTCGAACGCCAGCGACGGGTAGAGCTCCAGCGGCGTGGGGGTGGTGGGGGAGCTCCAGGAGATGTGGGAGCTGTACAGCATCGAGTAGTTCTTGTGGACGCTGGGGTTCGACTTCTCGCACCCCAGCACCAGGCTCGATACCCGGGTGGACTGCCCGTACCGCTGCGCCACGATCTGGTCGATGCTGGTGCCGGACTTGATCTCGCCGCCGGAGGAGAGCGGGGCGCCGGAGAGGAGGTTGCCGGTCTGGGAGCTGTGGATGTTCCCCTTCAGCGCTTCCTCGTTGTAGAGGCCGCGGATGAAGGTGAGCTTCTCCCGGACGTCGTGCAGCGGGGCGAGCACCTGGCCCAGCTCCATCTGCTTGCCCTCGCCCCTGGCCCACCACTCTTTGCTGTGGAACCCGTTTCCGGAGAAGAGCACCCCCAGCCGCACCGGGGCCTGGCTGCCGGCTTTCGCCTCGTCGCCCCATACCGGCAGTGACTCCAGCCACGGCAGCGCCATGGTCACGCCGGCCCCACGGAGAAACGTCCGGCGGGAGAGTTGATGCGTCTTCATCTTGAGTCCTCACGATCGGAGAGCGGTTGGAGACAACCGCGTTCGTCCAACACTCCACTATTCCGCGGAGGCCACGGACGCCGCGGCGCCGCGAATCTCCCGGAACTGGCGGCTCCGTACAATGATATCTACCGCGACCGAGATGCGATAGTCCTTCTTGGCAAGCTGCTGCTCGATCTCCACCAGCAGCGGCTCGTCGGAGAGCTGCGTGGCGCGGCCCAGCGAGTACCCCACCAGCTTCCGGCAGAACTGCCGCAGCACCGCCTGGCGGCGGGTCTTCACCAGGTAGTCTCGCAGGCCGGCGAGGCCGTTGATCGCCTGACCGTCCGGCGTCCGCGCGCTGGTGTCGATCGGTCGCTTCGCCGCGTCGGCGGTGCGGAAACGGCCGATCGCGTCGAAGTTCTCCAGCGAGAACCCGAACGGATCGATGCGCTGATGGCAGCCGGAGCACTTCGGATCGCTGGTGTGCTTCGCCACGAGCTGCCGGACCGTCAACCCGTCGGTGGGCTCCGCGTCCGGGAGCAGCGGGACGTCTTTGGGTGGCCGCGGCAGCCGCTCGCCCAGCAG
The DNA here is from genome assembly GCA_020696885.1 of Armatimonadota bacterium. The sequence continues at coordinate 6,429 of JAJFMS010000154.1, forward strand.
CACCTCGCTCACCCAGTTGCCGCGCAGGATCGGGCTGGTCCGGGAGGCGCCGGACTGCTTCGCCAGCGTAGCGGAGAGCCCCAGCAGCCCGCCGCGGCCGCGTGCCCGCATGCCGTCCACCCGGCGCCATTCTTCCCCTGTAACGCCGGGGATGCCGTAGAACTTCGCCAGTCGCTCGTTCACGAACGTGTGGTCCGAGTCGAAGACGCTCAGCACGGAGCCGTCGCGCTGAAAGAGGTCCGTGAAGTACCGGATCGCTTCCTCATACATGTCCCCCCGCAGGCTGACGAACTCGGGGAACTGCTTCTCGCTCTTCTCGTCCAGCGTGTCGAACTCGTAGATGTGCAGCCACTGGCACGCGAACTCCGTGGCCAGGCGCCGCACCCGCGCGTCCTTCAGCATCCGCTGGGTCTGGGCGACGAGCACCTTCGGCTGTCGCAGCGTGCCCGAAGCCGCGGCGGCCCGGAGCGGCTGGTCCGGCTGGGACGACCAGAGGAAATAGCTCAAGCGGTTCGCCAGCTCCCAGTCGGTGACCGGCGCGGCTCGGTTGCCGGGAGGCGCGGCCTCGAGCCGGTACAGGAAGGCGGGCGCCACGAAGATGCGGGCCAGGGTCAGCCGGAATGCTTCCTCGTGCGGCAGCTCTTCCTGGCGAAGCTGGCGGTAGAGGTTCCGCAATCCGGCGGCTTCGGCCGGCGTGAGCGGGCGGCGATAGGCCCGTGCCGCGAACTCCACCAACCGCTCGATGTGAAGGGGCTCGGCAGCCAGCAGGGTCTTCTCGAACGCCGCGGCGGCGTCCTGGATCGGCTTCCGCAGCGGCTCGAACGAGGCGCCCTTGTCC
>JAJFMS010000155.1 GCA_020696885.1 Armatimonadota bacterium
GTCGATGAACAAGAACTCGACCGGCTGCGACCAGTTACGGGCCACCACGTCCGAAGTGGCGACATGTGGCTGTACCAGGTCTTCAATGCCGGCGCGGGCGATGTTGGCCTGGAACTCTGCGAAGGTATCGATCTCTCCGAACTTGTCCAGCGACTCTCGTGACCCGGTGTGCGGGTCGATCGCGTGCACGGTAGCCCGGCTTCCGTTGCGACTACCATAGCCGAGATAGATGGTACTTCGCCCGCGCCACGAGCCGATTTCCACAATACAACCGCGGCCGGTCAGCCCGCGGGCAGTTTCGAACAGTAGTGCGCCCTCGCCGGGGAGAAGAGCGCTCTCGATGGTGTTGGCAAGCTGGTGCGCGGAGTCGATCTCGTAGGCGGGCATGGAGGGATGTATTGTGGAGAGGCCGCGCGTAGCGGCAGAGAATCATAAAAGAGGTCGGTCGGATCATCGCACGGCTCCAACCACAGTGGAATGTGGAGCACTAACTGCGCGGTTATGGCATGCCCTCCGCCATAAGACCGCGAATTGCAGGAAGCGAACGCCACCGCGGCTAAGTAGATGGGACGCACGGCGCTCGACTCCTCCGGGCCGCCGGCACGTCTTCGAGTAGTTCATGCCTTCCGCCAAGCCCCTGGTCCGCGCCACACAGATCGGCGAGTACATCCGCCACCATTCCTGTGAGCGCCGCTTCAAGCTGGACTTCAACGACCGGGAGCTGACCCACGAGCTGCCGTTCTTCTTCCAGCTCTCCGGCACGATGGACCCGGTCCTCCAGGAAGCCGGCCGACGCCGCGAGCGCGAGTGGGAGGGCCGCGTCCGGGAGGCGGGGCTGACGGACCTCTGCCGCTACGACCAGCGGCCCGGCGCGTCGTCCACGGCCTGGGGGCAGTTCCAGCGCGCCGCGGAGGCGCTGCGCCCGGGCACCGCCGGCTTCGGGCGGGAGATCGAGGTGGAGGCGGAGCTCGGCGGGTTCCGGGTCTCCGGCCGGATCGACTTTGTGCTGGTGCTCTGGGATGGTGACCGTCCTCGCCTCCGCATCGTGGAGTGCAAAGCCAGCCGCAAGGACCGCACCTACCACCGGGTGCAGCTCGTGCTGTACCGGATGCTGCTTCGAAAGCTGCTGGCGGAGCTGCCGCTGGTGGTGGGCGGCCGGCCGGTGGAGACGGTGGAGTGCGTGGTCGCGCGGATCGACGAGACCACGAACCAGGTGTTCGACGTCCTGGAGCTGCCCCCGCTGGACCTGGAGATGGAGGAGGCCGACGTGGCGCGGCTGCTCCAACCGGGCGGGGCGCTGGCGCGGATCCTGGATACGGACCTGGAGGCGCTCTCCTACCAGCTCGACAGCCGCTGCGGCGACTGCGCCATGCACGTGCACTGCCTGCCGGAGAGCGCGCGGCAGCGCCGCATCGAGCTGCTGGGCGTAGACCCGTCCGCCGTCCGCGCGTTCCGGGCGGCCGGCCTGCAGACGCTGGACGACGTCGCGGAGCTGGACCCGGCCGGACCGATCGCGCAGCGGGTGCGGGCCGATGCCGGCTTCCGGGAAGACCTCCACTCCCTGGTGACCCGCGCCCGCACGCGGCGACGGCTGCTGCCCGGCGGAGACCTGCACCCGGATGACCACGAGGTGGAGCCGCTTCCCCACGCGGGAAACGGGCAGCTCCCGAAACACGACCACGACGGTCACGCGCTGGTGCGCGTGTTCCTCTCCGTCCACTACGACTATGTGGAGAACCGCATCGGCGCGCTGGCCGCCCACGTGACTCGCAGCGACCACCCGCTGAGCTCCCTGTTTCAGGGGGAAGGCGAGGGCTGGCGGCCAGACCCGGACGTGAAGGAGCAGTGGAAGGTCGAAACCGACGGAGACACGGAGTGGCAGGAAGGACCGGTCCGCGGCGAGGACGTGATCGGCTGGATCCGCGAGCCGTGGACCGGCGACTACCTGGCCGACAACGGCAAGGAGCGCCTGCTGCTGCGCGGCTTCTTCCAGAAAATCGTGGAAGCGGTACAGCGCCAGGCCCCCGAAGGCTGGGCGCCGATCCACTTCTACATCTGGAACCGCGGCGAGATCACGCGCCTGGTGGAGGGGTGCACGCGCTGCGGGACGGAGCTGCTCAGCCACCTGCGGGAGCTCCTCGGCTGCCGCGCTAACCTGGAGCAGCTCATCTACTCCTGCCTGGAAGATGAGGTCCACTCCCGGTTCGCGCTCGGCTGGACCAGCCGGGGCCTGGGCGTGGCGACCTCCCTGAAGTGGTTCGGGCGGCGGTTCCACTGGACCCGCATGGTGAAGGGCGAGGTGGTCCACCTGGATCGCGTGTTCTTTCAGGACCTGTTCGACTGGAAGACCTCCCTGCGGTTCGACGGCGACCGCGCCGCCCATCCCTGGCGGGCGTTGGACGACGAGGAGGCCGCCCGGCACCCGTTCGAGATCCGGGGCTGCTTCCAGGACGCCCTCTCCGCCCCCTACTGGCGAGCGGTCTGGGGCACGCTTCCGGACCCGGCCGCGCCCGGCACCGATCCGCGCGTGGCGAAGTCGATCCGACGCTATCAGGAGGCCGGGAAGCCCCCTTACCTGCGCGCCTACCTCCAGGCCCGCGTGCAGGCGCTGCGGTGGATCGAGGAGAGCGTCCGCTTCAAGAACGACGCGATCGAAAAGGTCCCGCTCTGCCTGGACAACCTCCTGAGCTTCTCCCTGGGTGTGGACGGCCCCGCGCGCGCGGCGCTGGACTTCCTCCGGCTGGAGCAGCACGTGAAGGTGAACGACTGGATCGCCGGCCGCCTGGTGCCGCCGATCCAGCGCGTGGCGGAAGGCGGCACGCTGCCGCTGCGAGACCTGAAGCCGATCGAGAAGGACCGCGTGGAAGCGTGGATCGACCTCACCGGCTACCCGATCGACCGGGCGGCGCTGGAGGTGCGGTGCAGCTACGCGCCCGGCGCCTTCGTGCGGGTGTGCCCCTGCCCGGATGACCCGGCCCGCGCGCAGACCCTGGGCCAGCTCACGCGCGGCGGCAGCACCGGCACGATCGAGAGCCTGGACTGGGAGACCGGCCGGCTGGTGATCTCCGTGATCCCCTCCAAGGGCGCCGCCTACCTGATGGCCAGCCGCGGCTGGAAGGAAGATAGCGACGGCTACACCCGCGCCACCGTGGACGAGAGCCCCTCCGACTTCGTCAGCAGCCGCGTGGACCGCCGGCTCCGCGACCGCCCGGACGTGCCCACCTACGGCTGGTTCGATCCGTGCGGCGCTCGGGTCCCGGCCCAGGACTCGCTGCCGGCAGCGACCTCCGGCGCCTGCCGGCAGCTCCTCGAAGGGATGGATTTCGGTAAGGGCACGCTGGCGCCGGACCAGGTGCGAGCCTGCCTGGAGGGCCTCGGCGCCCGCGTGCAGCTTCTGCAGGGTCCTCCCGGCACCGGCAAGACGCAGACCACGGCGGCGGCGGCCCTGCTGCGGATCCTGGCCCGGCGCTCACTCGGCGACCTGGTGCTCCTCACCGGCAACACGCACACCGCGGTGGACACGCTCCTCGCGCGCATCCGGGCGATCCTGCCGCTGTTCCAGGCCCATGCGCGGGCGGTAGGGCTAACGCTGCCGCCGGTCCGGCTGGTGAAGATCCACTCCTCGGAGCCCGCGAACGCCACGGGGGAAGGGATCGAGGACATGGGCGCCGACACCGCCACGAAGCGGATCGAGGCCGCGCAGGCGGATGCGGTGGTGATCCTCGGCGGCACGCCCGCGGCGCTGCTCAAGCTGGAGAAGAAGCTGAGCCTCAGCGTTCCCCATCGCGGCGAGACGCACGGCTTCCAGGCCCCGCTCCTCATCGTGGACGAGGCCTCGATGATGGTGCTGCCCTGCTTCCTGGCGATGGCCTCCCTGGTGCGGGAAGACGGCGAGATCCTGCTGGCCGGCGATCACCGCCAGCTCTCGCCGATCGTCGGGCACGACTGGGCGAACGAGGACCGCCCACCGGCCGTGCTCTACCAACCGTATGTCTCCGCCTACGAAGCGGTGCGCAACCTTGCGGTGCAGCAGGGCCTCTCCCCCGCGCAGATCGCGCAGTCCGCGCTCTCCTACACCTTCCGGCTGCCCGCCGAGATCCGGGACCTGCTGGCGCGCCTCTACCGCCAGGACGGCATCGAGTTGTCCGGCCGGGTGCAGGAGCGGCGGTCGCCCGGATACGGCGTGGGCTGGGACCGCCTCTGGGACGGCAGCGGCGGCCTCTTCCTGGTGACCCACGACGAGCGGACTTCCAAGCAGTCCAACCCGGTGGAAGCAGAGATCATCCGGAGCATCCTCCAGGCGGGCGCCGGCCTCGGGAAGCTGGCGCCGGGCTCCGTGGGCATCGTCATGCCGCACCGGGCGCAGCGCTCCCTGCTCAAGGGCGTGCTGGCGGAGCACGGCGCGGCGGTGGACGTGTTGGACACCGTGGAGCGCCTGCAGGGCGGTGAGCGGGAGACGATCATCGTCTCCGCCACCACCAGCGACCCGGCAGCGATCGGCGCCCGCGCGGAGTTCATCCTCAGCCTCAACCGCGCCAACGTGGCGTTCTCCCGGGCCAAGCAGCGGCTCATCGTCGTCTGCGCGGAGACGCTGCTCAGCTACATCCCGGTGGAGGTGGAGCACTATGAGGCCGCGGTGCTCTGGAAGAGCCTGCGCGTGGTGTGTGGCGAGCCGGTCGGGGAGTTGCCGGTCGGGGAGCACCTGGCCGTGGTGCGCGCCGCCGGGGGGTGATCCCGGCAGGCAGAATTTACCACAAAGGCACGAAGGCACTAAGTCAGCGTTCGGAAAGATAGGCTACATTTCGACACTGCAGTGTGCCTATTGATCCGATCATTGCCTACTAAAGTCCCGGGAGCAATGGAGTAGCAGGCGCCAATACTCCAGTTCTCCAGCACTCCATTACTCCTTCCTCGTTAGTGGTTTCTGCTCCTCTTCGCGTCTTAGTGTATTCGCTCTTACTAATTATCGCCATCACCCACTATGCCTTGAGAAGGAGACCTGCCCGCGATGCTTCCCGCACTGCTCTCGCTGTTCCTGTTCCTCGCCCCGCCGCCCGATCTCGCTACCTGGCGTGAGTCGCCACTCCCGTCCGCGCGGATGGTGGTGGAGACGCCTCGCGAGCTGACCCCGGTCACCGTTGCGGCCGACGCCGCCTACCCGGTGCGCGAGCAATGGACCATGAAGTACGGGTTCATGAGCGTCCGGATCGATTACATGAAGCACGCGCGGCCGCCGGGGCTTACCGCGAAGCAGTTCCTGGAGGCTTATGGCGGCGGGATCATCTCCAAGAAACCCGGCGCTCGCGCCGAGTTCAACGAGCGGATGCTGCTGGGCAAGCCGGGCTTCGACCTGCGGATCATCGACGCCGACAAGGCCGGGATCAACACCCGCACCTGCATGATGCGGGACGGCGTGGAAGAGTGGCGCTGGGAAGTGAACTACGCGCCGGAATTCGAGGAGGAAGAGACGATCGATCATTTCTTCAACTCGATCCGCGCACTGCCGGCTCCCGCTCTCCCGGCAGTCGCGCCGGTGACCCTCCACCCGAGCCTGACCCTCTCGCTCCCGGGGAAGCCGGAGTCGAAGGAGCAGACGCTCACCGAGGAACAGAAGAAGAGCGCGAAAAGCATGACGGTGCACACGCTGGTGCTGCCGGACGGAACCACGTTCTACATGATCCACGCGGAGTACCTGGAAGGCGTGGAAGCCGACCTGAAGAGCGACTTCACCGGGCTCCTGACCCTGGCCCTCTCCAAGAGTAAGGACAAGGAATCGCCCAAGATCGAGCTCGTCGGCATCCCTAACGCCAGCGGCTACCGCACCCGCGGGCGCACCTTGAGCGACAAGACGCCCGCCACCTACCGCGTCGCCAGCTTCACCACCGGCCGGCAGGGCTGGGGCATCCTGATGGTGGCCCCGAACACGGTCCGCCACGAGAAGCTGCTGGACGACGTGTCCAAGTCAATGACGGTGACGAAGTAGGGGTGTTGGACCTTGGGTATTGGGGATCGGAGGGGGCGCGCACCGGCGATCTAGCGACACCCCACGCTGGTGACGCTTCTACGAACACCCCAGCCCCCGCCCCTTCTAACGGCGGCTGCCGTGCGTAGACCCCAAGACCCAACACCCAACACCCAACACCCAGGGCCCAACACCCAACACCCATCCCGGGAAGGGTTTCACCGGGGAGCAAGCCGCGGTAAGGACTCGGTAGGTCGGCGACACGCCGCCCATCCCCGGAGATCCGCTCGCCATGGTGCCTGCCCTGCTCTCGTTCATGCTGCTGCTCGGCCCGTCTCCCGATCTGCTGACGTGGCGGGAGACGCCGCTGCCCAGCGCGCGGATGGTGGTGGAGACGCCGGGTGAGCTGAAGGCCCTGCCCGCGGCCCCGGGAGCGGGAGGCACCCGGCGGGAGCAGTGGGAGATGAAGCGCGGCTCCCTGATCATTCGCGTGGAGCACGCCCGGCACGTCAAGCCGCCTACCCTGAACGCGCGCCAGTATCTAAAGGCGTTCAGCGGCGCCCTGGTGGGCAAAAAGGCCGGCAGCCGTGCCGAGCTCAAAGAACGGCTGCTGCTGGGGAAGCCGGGCGTCGAGCTGCGGGTCACCGACCAGGCGAAATCCGGCATCAACATCCGGACCTGCCTGATGCAGGACGGGCTGGAAGAGTGGCGTTGGGAAGCCAGCTACGCGCCGGAGTTCGAGAAGGAAGAAGAGATCGATCACTTCTTCAACTCCATCCGCGCCTTGCCGGCTGCGGAACTGCCGACGCTGGTGTCGCAGAGCCCCGGCCCGGTGCTGACGCTCTCCCTCCCCGGCAAGCCGCAGGCGGAGGAGCAGCCACTGGACGAGGCGCAGAAAAAGGCCGTAAAGGCCAGAACCCTGCACACCCTTTCGCTGCCGGACCGGAGCGTGTTCTACCTGATGCACGCCGAGTATCAGGATGAGGCCACTGCCGACCCCAAGAACGATTTCCTGGGCCTCCTCAATGCCGCTCTCGCCCGGAGCGCGGAGAAAGTCGCGCCGAAGATCGAGGTCGCGCGCATCCCGAACGCTATCGGTTACCAGGCTCGCAGCCATACACGGGTCGGCGAGAACGATTTCACCTACCGGATCACCAGCTTCTCCGCCGGTCGCCACAGTTGGGGCATCCTGATGCTGGCGCCGAACACGGTGCGGCACGAGAAGCTGCTGGACACGGTGTTCAAGTCGATCACCGTGTCCCGGTAGTGGTGAGTGATGAG
>JAJFMS010000156.1 GCA_020696885.1 Armatimonadota bacterium
GAACGGGACCATCTACATTCAGACCCCAACGCACCTGTACGCCGTCGCCAATAAGTAACGAAGCACCGCGGGCGGCCCGATGTCGCTCTGTCTGCGGAACCTGGGTCCGGAGCGTTCTGCGCTCCGGACCCGAACCCCGTACGGCTGGGCCGGCCGCCACCGGTTCGCAAGACCGCTAACGAAAGAAAACGCACGTCATGTCAGATCAAGATACGGCCGCGGAGAGCGCGGTACAGGCCGCACGGGAAAAGCTGGACGCGCATGTCCGTGAGATCATCCAGTGGCACTTCTCGCCGGAGACCGGCAGCCCGTTCTGGCTGAAGTGGGCGAAGGACAGTGGGATGGACCCGATCCGGGAGGTCCAGACCTTCGCGGACATGGTCAAGTTCCCACACTTCCAGGACGAGTGGCTCCGAGATCTGCCCAACGAAGTCTGGGTTCCCAAGCAGTACCAGGGGCGCCCGTTCTACATCTTCGAGACCGGCGGCACCACCGGCATGCCGAAGCAGCGGATCGGCTGGGAAGATCACTTCCGGGATTACGAAGAGTTCTCGGAAACCCTGGACGACGCGGCGTTCCCGCGCGGCGGCAACTGGCTGATGCTGGGTCCCACCGGCCCGCGCCGCCTGCGCCTGTGCATCGAGCACCTCGCCCACGTGCGCGGCGGTAGCTGCTACCACGTGGACCTGGACCCGCGCTGGGTGAAGCGGCAGATCGCGGACCGGGACATCGCCGGCGCCAACAAGTACAAAGACCACGTAGCGGAGCAGGGCGCCACCATCCTGAAGGGCCGAAAGATCTCCTGCCTTTTCACCACCCCCAAGCTGCTCGAGGCGCTGGACGAGAAGGTCAACGTGCCGGATGCGGGCGTGAAGGGTGTGTTCTGCGGCGGCACCTCCATGACCCCGCAGAACGTGCGCTTCCTGGTGGAAGAAGTGCTGGACAACCGGGTCCGCTTCGTGCCGACCTACGGCAATACGCTCATGGGCCTGGCCTGCAGCAAGCCGCTCACGGCTGCGGACAACTTCAGCATCACCTACTACGCGCCGCAGCCGCGCGCCGTGCTCCGGATCGTCGATCCGAACGACACGCAGCAGACCGTGGACTACGGAAGCTGGGGCCGCGTGGAGCTCACCACGCTCACCAAAGAGTTCTTCATCCCGCGCTTCCTGGAGCGAGACGAGGCGGAGCGCCGCCAGCCGTGGTCCCGCTTCCCGTGGGACGGCGTCGGCGACGTCCGCCCCTTCGGCGCGCTGGAGAAGAAGACGATCGAAGGCGTGTATTAGCGCCGACCCTTGCGCGATCGAGGCACGTCCGGGGCGGTGATCCGCCATTGCAGGGTGTTGGAGTAATGGAGTAGGGGAGTAATGCTGATCGCCCGTACGGGCACCAGTACCCAACACTCCCTGACTCCAACACTCCACTACTCCATGTCTCCACCTCTGACGGGAGGAATCGAAGTGTCAGCAACGAGCATCCGGTATCTCACCATCGCGGCCGTTGCGTCCAGCATCGGGCTTGCCTCCGGCGCGCGAGCCCAGGAATGGACGCGCTTCCGCGGACCGAACGGCACCGGTGTCAGCACCGCCACCACGGTTCCGGTGGAGTACACCGCAGCGAACCGCAACTGGCGGATCGACCTGCCTGGCACCGGGCACTCCTCGCCGGTGATCTGGGGGGACAAGATCTTCGTCACCAGCGCGGAAGAGGAAGCCGGCAAGCGGCACCTGGTCTGCGTGCGGGCCGGGGACGGCAAGGTCCTCTGGAAGCGTACCTACGATTTCTCGAAGTACCCGCACCACAAGCTGAACAGCTCGGCGTCGTCCACTCCCTCGGTGGATAAGGACCGCGTCTACATCACCTGGTGCTCACCGGATGGGCTCACCCTCTACGCGGTGGACCACGCCGGGAAGGACGTCTGGAATCGCGACCTCGGCAAGTGGGACGGCCAGCACGGCGGCGGCTGCTCCCCCGTGATCGTGGACGACCTGGTGGTGATGCGCAGCGACAGCGACGAGATGGGCCCGGAGTGCTTCGTGGTCGGCATGGACGCGAAGACCGGCCAGGTGCGCTGGAAGACCCCGCGCACCGGCAAGACCGCCTCGTATTCCACCCCGGTGCTCTACCAGCCGAAGGATGGCCCGGCGCAGCTCGTGCTAACCAGCAACGCGCACGGCGTTACCAGCCTGGATCCCAAGACCGGTAAGGTCGTCTGGGAGCTACCAGGCCTTTTCCAGCAGCGGTGCGTGAGCGGCCCGGTCATCGCTAACGGCCTGATCTTCGGCACCGCCGGCGACGGCGGCGGCCGGCGCCAGGCCGTAGCCGTGCGCCCCGCGGGCAAGGGCGTCACCCCGGAAGTCGCCTACCAGGTGACCCGCGTAGCCCCCTACGTGCCGACCCCGATCGTCCTCGGCGACCGCATGTACCTCTGGGGCGACGCTGGGATCGTGTCATGCATCAAAGCCGGGACGGGCGAGCAGGTCTGGAGCGAGCGCGTAGGCGGCAACTTCTACAGCTCGCCGGTCTGCGTCAACGGAAAGATCTACGGCGTCAGCGCCAGCGGCGAGCTGGTGGTGGTGGACGCGTCCGATCAGTTCAAGATCATCGCCCGCAGCAACCTGGAAGAGGCCTCCCACGCCACGCCCGCCGTCTCCGGCGGCGTGATGTACGTTCGTACTGAAAGCCATCTCATCTCCTTCGGCGGCAAGAAGTAGTAGACCCCACCCCGCCCTTCGGGCACCCCTCCCCATCTTTGATGGAGAGGGGCCTGGAACTAGGGGATGGCGTGTTTTGGCCAAGCAATCTCCACCCATCGTGCTCGGCCCCTCTCTATCCGGCACGGATGGGGAGGGGTGCCCGAAGGGCGGGGTGGGGTCCCTCCGAACACCGAACACCGAACACCGAGCACCGAACACCCAACACCATGACCGTCCCCCACATCCCCGTCCTGCGCGGCGGGCGTCCGTATGAGAGCCTGGAGAAGGCCGAGATCAAGAGCGTCCGCACCGGCGAGCCGGTGGCGGTAATCAGCCAGTGCAACGCGGGGATGGTCCGCCGGGACCTGCGCCGCCAGAACCGCGACGCGCTGAAGGCGCTCACCGTGAGCCAGCTCCTGCAGATCAGCCGGGAAGCCGGGAAGCTCTTCATGGGCGGCGACCTCCCGCTCGGCGACGGGGCTACGCAGAGCCCGGAGCAGTACATCGACTCCCTGTCCCACACCAGCGGGCTGCCGTTCGCGCTGATCCGCCGGAACATGGCCAAGATCAACCAGGTGTTCACGGAGATGGGCACCATCATCGCGGGGCTCACCCGGGGGATGGACCCGTCCGTGATCGATCGCGGCTTTGGCGAGCAGGCCGGCGTGCCGGTGAGCTACTTCGCCGCCACCAACTCCCTCGGCGTGGTGCTGCCCAGCAACTCCCCGGGCGTGAACTCGCTCTGGATGCCGGCCATCGCGATGAAGGTGCCGGTGGTCCTGAAGCCGGGCCGCGAGGAGCCGTGGACCCCGTTCCGGATCATCCAGGCGTTCATCGCCGCCGGCTGCCCGCCCGAGGCGTTCAGCTTCTACCCCACGGACCACGAAGGCAGCGGCGCCGTGATGGAGAGCTGCGGCCGCGCGCTGATCTTTGGGGACGTCAGCACCGTGGAGCGGTACGCCGGCAACCCGGCCGTCTCCGTACATGGTCCGGGCTGGAGCAAGATCATCATCGGCGAGGACGAGATCGAGAACTGGCCGCAGTACGTGGACCTCATCGCCAGCTCCATCGCGGACAACGGCGGGCGGAGCTGCGTGAACGCCTCTGCCGTCCTCGTGCCCCGCTACGCCGACGAGATCGCCGATGCCGTGGCCCGCAAGCTTGCCGAGATCCAGCCCTGCTCCGCCGCGGATGAGCGCGCCGTGCTCTCCGGCTTCGCGAACCCGAAGATGGCCGAGTACATCGACTCCACGCTGGAGCAGGACCTGGCCGTGCCGGGCGTCGAGGACGTCACCGCCCGCTACCGGACCGGGCCGCGCAAAGTGGAGCTGGATGGCTGCACCTTCCTCCACCCCACGCTGGTGCGGTGTGACTCCTGGGACCACCCGCTCGCCAACCGCGAGTTCCTGTTCCCGTACGCCAGCGTGGTGGAGATGCCGCAGAACAAGATGCTGGAAGTGATGGGCTCCTCGCTGGTGGTCAGCGGGATCACCAAAGACCCCAAGTTCACGGAGCAACTCATCGAGTCGCCGAACATCGACCGCCTGAACCTCGGCCCACTGCCGACCACCCGCGTGCAGTGGGATCAGCCGCACGAGGGCAACCTGTTCGAATTCCTCTACCGACGCCGTGCTATTCAGCGCGCGTAGAAGAGGCTAGTAATGGGCCGGTGTCCCTGTAGGGGCATCGGCCCCGTTTGCTGTCGGGCAGTGCTTCACTTCTACATTCCGAAAGTAGGTAATCCGTGTGGCCCTTTAGCCTGGGATCGGCCCGTGGAAAAACCGAAACCCGGCGCAGACACGGCTCTGCACGCGCTGGCTGTGCTACCCCAGCCAGGGCAACCGGTGCCGGTGCCTCTGCCAACTATTCTCCAGCGCATGCGCTCGGGGTCTCCCCCTTTCCTTCCCTTCGTGTCCTTCGTGTAAGTCTTGTTCTCGCCGCCACGGTTGCGGTCACCGCTCGGGCTGAGAACTGGCCGCAGTGGCGCGGGCCGCTCGGTACCGGTCACTCCTCCGAGAAGAACCTGCCGGTCGAGTGGTCCGCGGAGACCGGCAAGAACATCCGCTGGAAAGTGGCGCTCCCCGGCCCCGGAATGTCTAGCCCGATCGTCTGGGGGGACCGGGTGTTCCTCACGCAGGCTCTGGACCGTGACGGGCGCCAGCGGGCGGTGCTCTGCTTCTCCCGGAAAGACGGGAAGCAGCTCTGGCAGAAGTCCGTGGAGTATGCGGAGAAAGAAAGCACCTACGCCGGCGAGCCGCACTACTGCTCCGCCTCCCCGACCACGGACGGCGAGCGGGTGGTGGCGTCGTTTGGCTCTGCGGGGGTCGTCTGCTACGACATGGAGGGTAAGCGGCTCTGGCAGCGTGACCTGGGCAAGTGCGAGCAGATCTGGGGCAACGCGGCTTCCCCCGTGATCTACGGCGACCTGGTAATCCAGAACTTCGGCCCAGGCGAGCGCACCTTCCTGACCGCGCTGAACAAGAAGACCGGGAAAGATGTCTGGAAGGTCGAGATCCCGGGCGGCAAGTACGGCACCGGACAGCCGGAGTGGACCGGTTCCTGGAGCACCCCGGTGATTACTCAGGTGGCCGGAAAGGACCAGTTGCTCCTCTCCTGGCCGGATGCCCTCCGGGCCTACGACCCCAGATCCGGCCGGGAGTTGTGGTCCTGCCGCGGTCTGGGTAAGCTCGTCTACAGCTCCCCGCTCGTGGGGACGGAGGCAATCGTGGCGATGTCCGGTTTCGGCGGGCCATCGCTCGCAGTGCGGACCGGTGGGAACGGCGATGTGACGGATACGCACCGGCTGTGGCAGAACCCGACGCGGCAGCCGCAGCGGGTCGGCTCGGGGGTGGTGGTCGGTGACCACATCTACATCCTGAACGCCACCGGCGTGGCGCAGTGTCTGGACCTGAAGACCGGACAGGAAGTCTGGAGCGAGCGGGCCGGAACTACCGGTGCCTGGGGGAGTATGGTGCACGCGGCCGGCCGGCTCTATGCCACGAATCAGCAAGGTCAGACCGTGGTGCTGGCGGCAAAGCCGACGTTCGAGCTCCTCGCGACCAACCCGCTCGGGGAGCGCTCTCAATCTTCGCCGGCGTTCTCGAACGGCGAGCTTTTCATCCGGACGTACGGACATCTCTGGTGTGTGGGCGCCCCAAAGTAGTGGTGGGAAAGGGAACGGTCAGCGGAAGGTGACGAATGCAGTAGCGGGTCCACAGGTGACCCATGGTGTCCTTGGTTTCGACACCCAACCCCGCACCCGCATCGTGTTCGGCGCCGGTGTGATCGAGCGTCTTGGGGCGTTGATGCAGGAGCTCGGCGGAAGCAAGGTGCTGGTGGTGACCGATGCGGGCATCGCGGCGGCGGGGCACCTGGAGCACGCGCTCTCGTCGCTCCGTGCGGCCGGCGTGGAGTTCAGCGTCTACGACCGGGTCCATGAGAACCCCACCACCCGCGATGTGGATGAGTGCCTCGCCGCGGCTCGCGCGGCCGGGATCGACTCAATCATCGGCCTCGGCGGCGGGAGCAGTATCGATACGGCGCGCGGCTGCAACTTCCTGCTGACCAACGGCGGGCGGATGCAAGACTACTGGGGGGTGGGGAAGGCTACCCACCCGATGCTGCCGATGATCGCGGTGCCCACCACCGCCGGCACCGGCAGCGAGTGCCAGTCGTTCGCTCTGATCGCAGATGCGGACACGCACCAGAAGATGGCCTGCGGCGACCCGAAGGCTGCGGCCCGCGTGGCGTTGCTCGACCCGCTCCTCACGCTCTCCCAGCCCCGGGGAGTCACCGCCTGCACCGGCGTGGACGCACTGGCGCACGCGCTGGAGAGCGCGGTTACCCGCAAGCGGAGCGAGATCTCGCTGCTCTACTCTCGCGAGTCGTTCCGCCTGGCGATTGCCAACCTCCCGATGGTGCTCACCGAGCCCGAGAACCTGGAAGCGCGCGCGCGGATGCAGCTCGCCGCCGCCTACGCCGGGCTGGCGATCGAAAACAGTATGCTCGGCGCGGCGCACGCCGCGGCCAACCCGCTGACCGCGCACTTCGGGGTAGTTCACGGGCAGGCTGTGGGGATGATGTTGCCCCACGTGATCCGCTTCAACGCCGAGGACCCGGGTCCCGCAGAGACCTACCGCCAGCTGGCCCTCGACTCCCGCCTGGCGCCGGCAGACGCCACTCCGGCGGAAGCGCGGGAGGCGCTCATCGCGTGCCTCTGGTCCATCCTGGATGCCGCGGAGATGCCGCGCACCCTGGCCGCCGTCGGGGTGGACGAAGCGGCCATCGACACGCTCGCGGCGGAGGCGGCGGGACAGTGGACCGCGCGCGTCAACCCCCGGGAGATCGGTGCAGGTGACTTCCACAGCCTCTACCGGGCTGCCTTAGGTGGTCCAGCCGAGTGAAACGGTTCACGGTGCGCTGGCCGGCTTCGATCCATTCGAGTACGGTAGCACTCTTCGCGTGGTTGACACGGAGTCCCGAAGCCATTCGGGCACGGGCTTTCGGGCGACGCCGCCGTCTCCGAAAGGCGCTGCCCGAATG
>JAJFMS010000157.1 GCA_020696885.1 Armatimonadota bacterium
GGCGGGGACCTACCCGAACACCATTGGGAAGTGCGAGCTACGAGCTGCGAATGTCGAATGGGAACGGATCACCAACGGTACGTACGCCACACCAAGGCTCGAACCGTCGCGGGATGACTGCTTTGGGAACGGGGCCTCGTCCCTACCTGAACACCTGAACACCTGAACACCTGAACACCTGAACACCTGAACACCTGAACACCTGAACCAGATGTCCCTCTGGCATGACCTGATCACTACTGCGCTCGTAGGCACCGAGCGGCAGGCGCCGCCCGCACCGGAGGCGGGCACGCCGCTGGGTGACGCGCTCGCGGGTCTGGAGAGACGGGAGCCGGCGGCGGCGCTGCTGTCGGCGGCTGGGGCGGCGTCGCTTTATGAGCGGGCAGGACGGCTGCCGAGCCGTGATGCTCGCCCGGCGCCGGTTCCGGCCGAACCGGATGCGCAGCCTACTTGCAGCCCGCGTTCTGCCCAGCACCTGGAGCTGATGCTGTCGGGTACGCATGCCGCCGCGCTGCCCGAGTGGCTCGGTCTGGCGGTCCGCCGCGGCTTCCGGGTACCGGAGCGCCTGCTGCCGGAGCTGCTGCAGGCCGGGCGGCAGAGCCGGGAGTTTCGCGAGCCGATCCTGCAGGTGGCCGGGAAGCGGGGCCGCTGGCTGGCGGCCCAGAACCCGGAGTGGAACTACCTTGCCATTGAGGACGAGGAGGAAGCGTCCTGGGAGACCGGCTCTCGCGCCGCGCGGCAGGTGGTGTTCGGACGGATGCGCGCCGCGGACCCGGACCAGGCTCGGGAGCTGTTGGCGCAGAGCTGGGCCCAGGAGCCCGCGGATGAGCGGAGCGGTTTCCTCGGAGCGTTCAAAGACGGGCTGTCCCTGGCGGATGAGCCGTTCCTGGAAGCCGCGCTGGACGATCGCAGCAAGGGGGTCCGCGCCACGGCCGCGGATCTGTTGGCGCGGCTGCCGGGGTCCGCGTTGGGTGCCCGCATGCGGGACCGGGTGCTCCCCCTGGTGAGCGTACGCACCAGTTCGGGGCTGCTGGGGCTCGGGCAAACGACGCAGATCGAGCTAACGCTGCCGGATGAATGCGACAAGGCGATGGTGCGCGACGGTGTGGAGCCCAAGCCGCCGCAGCACGACCGCCGCTTCGGGGAGAAGGCGTGGTGGCTGGTGCAGCTCCTGGCCGCCGTGCCGCCGCGGACCTGGAGCGAGGCGGCCGGAGCGCGCCCGGAAGAAGTGCTGCAGGCGGCCGTCAAGTCGGAATGGAAAGAGCTGCTCGTCGAGGCCTGGGCGATCGCCGCGGAGCGGTCCGCCGATGCCGAGTGGGCCGAGGCGCTGCTGCTCCTGGGTGATACGCGCGCCGACGCGCGGGAGGGGCTGGTAGCGCTGATCCCCACCGCTCGCCGTGAGCAACTCCTGATCCAGCTCCTAGAACGGGGTCAAGAGGCGCTCGACCCCAAGCATCCGGCGCTGCAGATGCTGCAGCAGTGCCGGCACGCGTGGAGCCCCGAGCTGGCGCGAGCCGTGCTCGCCGCCCTGGGCGCGCGGCTCGCGGGCAAGCCGAAGAGCGAGTACGCGCTGTCCGAGCTGTTGGTCCAGTGGTCGCTGTACATGCCGCCCTCACTTGCGGACGAAGCCGCGCAGGGGACCCTTTCCGAGACGGAGTCCTATTGGCCGGAGCGGATCAACCGCATGACGTCCATGCTTCAGTTCCGCCGTGAAATGCTCGAGGAGATGCAACGATGAGTACCGTCCTGCGCGAACACGCCGAGCAGCAGTTCCGGGAGGAGCTGGAGGAGCTGGGCCGCGTCGATACCCGCCACCGCCCGCCCAACTGGAAGCTGTCACCCTGGGCGGTGAGCACCTACATTCTGGGTGGCCGGCTGGACAGCGGCTACGAGATCACCCCGAAGTACATCGGTAACCGGCGGCTGGTCGAGATCGCGGTCGCCACGATCGCCACGGATCGCGCGTTGTTGCTGATCGGTGTTCCCGGAACGGCCAAGTCGTGGCTGTCCGAGCACCTGGCTGCGGCGATCTCCGGCGATTCCACGCTGCTGGTGCAGGGGACCGCCGGCACGAGTGAGGAGTCGATCCGTTACGGCTGGAACTACGCGAAGCTCCTGGCCGAAGGCCCCACACCCACCGCTGTTGTGGCCAGCCCGATGATGGTGGCGATGCGCGAAGGCAAGATCGCCCGCGTAGAAGAGCTCACCCGGATCCCCTCGGATGTCCAGGATACGCTCATCACCCTCCTCTCCGAGAAGACGCTGCCGGTGCCGGAGCTGGGAATCGAAGTGCAGGCGGTCCAGGGGTTCAACGTAATCGCCACGGCCAACAACCGCGACCGCGGCGTCAACGAGCTATCCAGCGCCCTCAAGCGCCGGTTCAATACGGTGATCCTTCCCACGCCCGGCACGGTGGACGAGGAGGTGGACATCGTCCAACGGCGCGTCGAGAGCCTGGGCCGGGCGCTGGAGCTGCCGGCCGAGCCGCCCGCACTGGAGGAGATCCGCCGAATCGTCACCGTCTTCCGGGAGTTGCGCGATGGCCTCACCTCCGATGGCAAGACGAAGATCAAGAGCCCTAGCGGCACGCTCAGTACCGCCGAAGCGATCTCGGTGGTGAACCACGGCGTGGCGCTGGCCGGCCACTTCGGCGATGGGCGGATGCGGGCGAACGACGTGGCGGCCGGCCTGGTGGGGGCGGTGGTGAAGGATCCGGTCCAGGACCGTGTGGTCTGGCGCGAGTACCTGGAGACGGTGGTGAAGGAGCGCGACGGCTGGAAGGACCTCTACCGCGCCTGCCGCGAGGTGGACTGAGCCCGATGGCGAGCGACAGGCTTCACATCTTCGGCATCCGCCACCACGGCCCCGGCTCCGCCCGCAGCCTGCGGACCGCGCTCGAGGCGCTGGAGCCAGACGTAGTGCTGGTGGAAGGTCCGCCGGAGGCGGACGCCATGCTCCCGCTGCTGACGCACGCGGAGATGGAGCCGCCCGTCGCGCTACTGCTCTACGTGCCGGACGAACCCAAGCGCGCCGCCTACTACCCGTTCGCCATTTACTCCCCCGAATGGCAGGCGATCCACTACGCACTAACCCGCGGCATCCCGGTCCGCTTCATGGACCTCCCCCAGGCGCACCAGTTGGGAAGTGCGAACGACGATGTGCGAAGTGCGAACGAAGGGGAACCCACCGATCCCTCCCAAGCAGCAGACCCCGAACACCCTGATTCTCTCGATCCCGAACACCAAACACCGAACACCGAACACCGGGATTCCCCCAACACCCAACTCCGCCACGACCCCCTGGGCTGGCTGGCGGAAGCCGCCGGGTTCAGCGACGGCGAGCGGTGGTGGGAGCACATGGTGGAGCACCGGCGAGATGGGACGGACCTCTTCGCAGCGATCCTGGAGGCGATGACGGTCCTTCGAGAGGCGGTAGAGCAAGACCGCGGCGAGGAGCATCGCTCCGGGGCGGAAGCGCTCCGCGAGGCGCGGCGCGAGGCCTGGATGCGCCAGACGATCCGTGCCGCACAGCGGGAGGGCCACCAGCGGATCGCCGTGGTGTGCGGCGCCTGGCACACGCCGGCGCTGGTCCGGATGCCGGCGGTGAAGGACGATGCGGCGCTCCTGAAGGGGCTGCCCAAGGTGAAGGTGGAGGCCACCTGGGTGCCCTGGACCTACGACCGTCTCGCCTTCGAGAGCGGCTACGGCGCCGGCGTGGAATCCCCCGGCTGGTATCACCACCTGTGGCACTGGCCGGAGCGGGTAGCGGTGCGCTGGCTGGCCCGGGTGGCGGGCCTCCTCCGCGAGGCGGACCTGGACGCCTCGTCGGCCAGCGTGATCGAGGCGGTGCGGCTGGCGGAGACGCTTGCCGCCCTGCGCGAGCGACCCTTGCCGGGCCTCCCGGAGCTAAACGAAGCGGTGCTCACCGTGCTTTGCTTCGGCAACGACGCGCCGATGCGGCTGATCCGGGACAAGCTGATCGTGGGGCAGCGCCTGGGAAAGGTCCCCGACGAGACGCCGATGGTCCCGCTGCAGCAGGACCTGATGCGCCACCAGAAGCGCCTCCGCCTGCCGTCTGACGCGGCGCACAAAGACTATGAGCTCGACCTTCGGAAGCCGAACGACCTGGAGCGCAGCCAACTCCTGCACCGATTGAGGCTGCTCTGGGTGCCGTGGGGCGAGCTGCTGGGGCACAGCGGGCTGGGCACGTTCCGTGAGAACTGGCGGCTCCAGTGGAAGCCGGAACTGGCGATCCAGCTCATCCAGGCCGGCGTGTGGGGGAACACGATCCACGACGCCGCCTCCGCCTACGCGCGGGACGCGGCCGAGAAGGCGCCGGGCCTTGTCGATCTGACGGCGATTGCGGACCAGGTGCTGCTGGCGGACCTTCCGGAGGCGATGGGCTTCCTGATGCAGCGCCTGGAGTCCCAGGCCGCGGTCACCACGGACGTGACCCACATGATGGACACCCTGCCGCGGATGGCGCAGATGATCCGCTATCCCACGGTGCGCCAGACCGATCGAGGGATGCTGGAGCGCGTCGTGGACGGCCTCGTGACGCGAATCTGCATCGGCTTGCCCGGCGCCAGCTCCTCGCTGGATGACGATGCGGCGGAGCAGATGTACGGGCGCATCGTGAGCGTGCACCGCGCAATCGGCCTGCTGCAGAGTGAGGAGCACCGGGAAGCCTGGCGGGGGCTGCTGGCGCAACTGGCGGCTCGGGAAGGGCTCCACGGCCTGATCGCCGGCCGCGCCGCGTGGCTCTCCTTCGACTCTGGCACCGTCGACGTGGAAGAGACGGCCCGCCGGATGGGTCTGGCGCTCTCTACCGCCTCGGATCCGCCTCAGGCCGCGGCATGGGTCGACGGGTTCCTGCGCGGCAACGGCCAGCTACTCGTGCACACCGAATCGCTGTTCCGGGTGCTGGACGGCTGGGTCACCGGGCTTCCGCCGGAGATGTTTACCACCCTGCTGCCGCTGCTGCGCCGGACCTTCGCCACGTTTCCGGTCCCGGAGCGGCGGCATATCGGTGAGCGAGTCAAGAGCGGGGGAGCGCGCACCAGAACCCGCCGCGCCTCCACCGACGACTTCGATGAGGAGCGCGCGGCGCAGGTGCTGCCCCTCGTCACGCGGCTGCTGGGGCTCTCCCCCCGGGAGATCGGCGTGCCGGTCCACAGAGAGGCGAACTGATGGATGGACACACGGTAGCCGCCGATACCGGCTCCGAACGGCTCCGGCGTTGGCGGCTGCTGCTCGGCGGGAACGAAGCGGATGGAACCGGCGCTTCGCTCAGCGGGGTGGACGCCGCTATCGACCAGTGCCTGGCCGCGCTGTACGATGCGGACCAGCCGGGGCAGGGCGGGCGGTCGAAGCAGCGCCGCGGTGGGCTCGGCGGCTCCGCGCCGAACGTGGCCCGGTGGCTGGGCGACATTCGCACCTACTTCCCGTCTACCGTGGTCCGGGTGATGCAGAAGGACGCGATGGAGCGCCTGCACCTTCAGCAGCTCCTCCTGGAGCCGGAGATGCTCGAAGCGGTGGAGCCGGATGTCCACCTCGTCGCGAACCTGATCGCGCTGCGGAGCGTGATGCCGAACAAGACGAAGGACACAGCCCGGTTGGTGGTGGCTCGCGTGGTGGAAGAGCTGATGAAGCGGCTGGCGAGCTCCACCCAGCAGGCCGTGCTGGGCAGTCTCAACCGCGCGGTGCGGAACCGCCGCCCGCGCCACAACGAGATCGACTGGCACCGGACCATCCGCGCCAATCTTCGCCATTACCAGCCGGAGCTCAAAACGATCATCCCCGAGACCCGCATCGGCTACGGGCGCAAGCGGTCCGCACTGCGGGACATCATCCTCTGCGTGGATCAGAGCGGCTCCATGGCCAGCTCCGTGGTCTACTCCAGCATCTTCGCGGCGGTGCTTGCTTCCATCCCGGCGGTCTCGACGCGGCTGGTGGTTTTCGACACGTCGATCGTCGACCTTACGGATGAGCTGGCGGATCCGGTGGAGGTGCTCTTCAGCACCCAACTGGGCGGCGGCACGGATATCAACCGCGCGCTGGCCTACTGCCAGGAGCAGATCCGGCGCCCCCAGGAGACGATCTTTGTGCTGATCAGCGACCTGTGCGAGGGTGGAAACCAGGCCGAGATGCGCAAGCGCGCCGCGCACATCGCCGCGTCCGGGGTCCAGTTCGTCGCCCTCCTGGCGCTCAGCGACGACGGAGCACCCTGGTACGATCACGAGAACGCCGCCGCGCTGGCCAGCTTCGGCATCCCGTCCTTCGCCTGCACGCCCGATCTATTCCCCGAGCTGATGGCCGCCGCCATCCACGGCCAGGACCTTGGGCAGTGGGCGGCGACTCAGGACATCGTGACGGCGCGATAGAAGTGCGAGCGACGAGGTGCGAAGTGCGAGTCGGGAATACGGGCTCGCACATGGGAGCGGTGTCATTCGCAGGCTCCGACTCTTGTCGCCCCTTACCATAAACCATCATCCCGAGGCGAGACTCATGCAGAGCGCCGTACGTGTTCTCTCCGAGGGATCTCCTGCCGGGCCCGCAACGCCTCTCCCGAGCGTGAGCCGTTCCCATCCGACACTCGCACCTCGTCGCTCGCACTTCGAGAGGCTTCGAAGCCTTAGGCCAGGATCTTCGTCACCAGCTCCCCGTGCACGTCGGTAAGCCGGAAGTCTCGCCCCTGGAAGCGGAAGGTGAGCTTGGTGTGGTCCAGACCCAGGAGGTGGAGCATCGTGGCGTGCAAGTCGTGGACGTGGGTGCGGTCCTCGATCGTGTTGTAACCGATCTCGTCCGTGGCGCCGATGGTGCGGCCCGCCGCGAAGCCGCCGCCGGCCACCCACATGGTGAAGGCGTCGATGTGGTGGTCCCGGCCGGTAGTCTCCCGCGCCTCGCCCATCGGGGTGCGGCCGAACTCGCCGCCCCACACCACGATGGTATCTTCCAGCAGCCCACGCTGCTTCAGGTCCTTCACCAGCGCCGCCATCGGCTGGTCCACTTCCTTGCAGATCGCTTCCAGCGGTTTGCCCAGGTCCGCGCCGGGGCCGCCGTGGTGGTCCCAATCCGTGTGGTAGAGCTGTACGAACCGCACGCCGCGCTCCACCAGCCGCCGCGCCAGCAGGCAGTTGTTCGCGAATGAGCCCTTGCCGGGGACGGCGCCGTAGAGCTCTAGCGTCCTTGGGTCCTCCCGGGTGATGTCCATCAGCTCCGGCGCG
>JAJFMS010000158.1 GCA_020696885.1 Armatimonadota bacterium
CAGCCCCTCGTTGAACGCCCAGTCCTCAGCCGTCCGGTTCTCGCCGCCGCGAAAGTCGACGTGCGGCTCCGCGTCCAGGTGGATCCCGTCGAACGCCGCGTCCGGGTTGGCGCGGCAGAAGTTGAGGACCAGGTTGATCTCCCGGGCCGCCTGCGCCTGCTTCTCCGTGCGCACGAACGAGGGGTCCTGCAGCGTCATCGCGTCCACGGCGATTCCCGCGCGGTGCGCTTCCCGGAGGAACTCGCGGAGTTTGTCCGCGTGGACGGTCAGCCATTCGGTCCGGATGCTGAGAAACACCCGCCGGACCTCGCGCTGCTTCAGCGCCGCGATTACTTCGGCATTGGGATGCCCCGGAAAGCGATAGAGCCAGACCGCGGGGCCGGCTGGAGGGTCCGCTCCAGCCGCCGAATTCGACGGCGTCAGGAAGGCGACCGCCGCCAAAGCGAGGCTGGTGAGCAGCGATCTAGCTGGATGGGTCATGGCGTGTGGGCGCTAGCGGCCGGTCCGCAGGCGATACAGGTGGACTCCATACGGGTCGAAGCGGTCTGTGAGCTTACCGCCGCGCACCGGGACGGTGCGGCTTTCGCCCAGCACTTCCGCGGTGGCCGTCTTCACGCCGGGGATCGTGATTGTGGGCTCGCAGCCTCGCGGGCGCATCGCCACGGCGAAGACGTAGGTGGCGCCGGCATGCTTACGCGAGGTGACCGCGACCGGCGCCTCCGGATCGTTCGAGGCGGCGGAAGGCGATTCCGCCGGCGGGGTGCTGTTGAGCGCCGGCGCCAACTCCCGGACCTGCGCGTTGATCGCGGTGACCGCCTTCAGCAGTTCCTCGTCCTGGAGCAGCGACGCCTCACTAAACTGGGGCTTGAACTGGTGCACGAAGTAGATGAGCCCGCGGGAGCCGTGGACCAGCGACATCCAGACCTCCGCCTTCACCTGCGCGGGCGTCGGTTTGGTCTTCACGTTGTCGATCCGGCTAGCCTCGATGCAGTTCCAGACCTGGCGGGTGGGCCCGGCCCACTCCTTGAGGCGGGACACCCCATTCGCCACGTACCACAGCTTTCCCGCCACGTCCGGGTGATCGTGGACGGCGGGGTAGATGTCGAACGAGGCGATGTCGCTGCCCTTCACGTACTCGGGGTAGTCCTCCGGGTGGCGCGTGCGCACGCCGCGGCCGATCCAGCCATCCCACGCCACCCCCTGCCCCAGGTTCAGCAGCACCGGCCGGGAAGGGTCCGCTTTCTTGATCCGCGCGTAGTCTTCGACGATCTTCTCCGGCGGCACCGGAGGCCCGTAGCCGCCGCCGCGCTTCGCCTGGGCGTTGTCCGGCTCGTCGCCGTGCATCCAGGCCAGGATCGTGGGGTCGTCCTTATGGCGCAGGCCGGTCTCGTTCTGGCTGCAGACCAGCCGCATGTCCGCGGCCTTCAACTGCTGGATCTGCTCGTCGGTGGGGCCGCGCCAGAGCGCGACGTAGGTATTGATCCCGGCGGCCCGATAGCGGGCCGCGTTGCTGGGATTCTGCAGCCACACCCCGATCGGGAAGAAGCCGGGGTCGGTGAGTGGGCCGGGTTTCTCGGCCGCTGCGGCTCCGGCGGAGTGCGGCGCGCGGGTGCAGGCGACTACTGCCGCCACGGCCAGGGCGATGCAGAGGACCTTCGGGCGGATCTGTTTCATGGTGCGGTCTGTAGCGCCGAAACGGGGCTTTCGATGTACTTCGCGGGCGGTTAGCGATTCGCCTGCAGGGTCGAAGCGGCTCCTGGCCACCGGACAAGTGCCGCGATGAAACGCCGTAGCCGGAGCTACTGGCTATGAGTCGAATGGGAAATCTCTTGTAAGGCCGGGCGGCTTGCGCATCTAATCCTGTGTGAACAACAGGTGGATCCCCTCTCTGGCCGGCAAGCCAGCTTACCTGGCGCACGATGACGCGCCGGACCCCGCTCGCGTGGAGCCGCTGCTGCAGGCGGCGCAACGGGGCGACCGGGCGGCCCTGGAGCGCCTGTTGTCCGAGCGCGAGCGTGCGCTGTACCTGCTGTGCTTCAGCATTCTCGGCCGCCGCGAGGACGCGGAGGACGCGGTGCAGGAGACCTTCCTGCGGGCGGTGCGGGCGCTCGGCAGCTTTGGCGGCCGCGCCAGCGTGCGCGCCTGGTTGACGCGGATCGCCATCAACGTCTGCCTCGAGCAGAAGCGCCGCGGGCGAACGCGGATTGTCACCGAGCCGCTCGCACCGGACGCCGGGGCGCCGCATCCGTCGCCGGAAACCGAGGTGCTGGACCGGTTGAGCGTCTTCGAGGCCCTGGCCTCCCTGCAGCCCCGGGCGCGCGCGATCCTGGTGTTGAAGCAGCGCGAAGGCTGGACCGCCGGCGAGATCGCTCTCGCGATGCGGTGCACGGAGCGGCAGGTGTACCACGAGCTGCAGAAGGCCTATCGCGCCCTGGCCGCCTGGCGGGCCGCCCACCCCGAGGAGGGGCTTCTATGACCTGCGCAACAGCGGAAGACCTGATGGTTCGCGTCCTCGCCGGTTCGCTCCCGGAGCGGCAGAGAACCGCTTTCGAGCGCCACCTGGAGGCTTGCGACGGTTGCCGCGTCCGCCTTCGTGAGTTCCGCTCCGGCACGGCGCTCCTGTCCCAGATCGACGAGCTGCCGAGCCCGACCGGCCTGGCCCAGGTGGCACTGCGGACGTACGCCGCCGAGCGCGCAACTCGCGCCCCGCTCGTTGTGACCCGTGCGCGCGTCCTCATTCCCGCGCTGGCCGCGGTGGTGCTCGTGGTGGTGTTCCTGATGGACCGGCTTCGGCCGCCGTCACAGCAGGCGGGCGGCGTATCCACGCCGGGGACCAGCGCGCCCTCCCCGCGAGAACGCGGCCACGGCCCGGCTCAGGTGCGGCGGCAGCCCGGAGTGGTCCCCCAGCCTCGATCCCGTGTGCCCGATCCGCGTCTCGTCCGAACTGCTCCTCGTGCCCCGGTGCAGGCTCCGGAGCCCCGGCGGGCGAGCGTGGGAGATCTGGACTACCTGGACGGGTATGATCCGCGCCTGGCAGGCCGGTGGGTGGGTGGTGGCGCGGAAGGCGAGGCGCTGCGGCGGGCGTTCGAGCGGCGGCTGTCGCGCGTGGAGGTGAAGGACGACTTCGTTGAGATCCCCTATCCCCGCTTCGCCGCGGTGGACGTCAAAGGCACGGCGACCGGGGAAGCGATCCGGAAGTTCGAAAAGGAAGCGCAGGTGGTGGATGCCCGCCTGTTCCGGAAGGTCTCGCTGCGCCTGCGGCAGACGCCGCTCTCCGACCTGTGCGCCTCCCTGCGGCAGCAGACCGGGATTTCGTTCGTAGCTGCCCGCTCCGTGAGCGACGAGAACGTGACCCTGTTCGTCAAAGAGCTACCAGCCCGTGAGGTGATGCGGGCGGTGGCGCGGCTCTTCGGCTACAAGTGGGGACGGGCTGGCGAGGAGCCGGCGTATCGCTACGAGCTCCGCCAGGACCTCCGCGCGCAGATCGCGGAAGAAGAGCTGCGCAGCCGTCAGGTGAACGAGGCGCTCCTGGAACTGGACGGGAAGCTGGAGGCGTTCCGTCCTTACCTGGAGCTGGGGCCGGAGGAGATTCAGCGGCGATTGGAGCACGCCCAGCCGCCGGAGAAGTTCCTGCTGCGGGACCTGTCCACTTGGGAGTGGGGCGCGGTCCAGCTCTATCACCGCCTGACGCCCGCACAACGCCAGACCCTCGCCAGCGGTGAGCGCCTGCAGTTTCGCACGGACGCCCGCTCGCCGGAGCTGCGTCTTCCGGCCGAGTGGCGAGACCTCTTGCTCCAGCGGACCGGCTTTGTGGTGGGGACGGTCGGCGGGCAGCAGTACCTGGCCAGCCCCGAGTTCTTCAGCGGTCCGAACGGTCCGGGTGTGACTTCACCGCTCGTAGGGCAGCCGGGGGCAGAGGTGGAGATCCTGCTCGGGATCGAAGGCCTGCAGCAGGGAAAGCTGGTGCTGGAAGCGTTTGCCAGGGCCTACCTGCTGAAGCCAGACGGATCCGACGCCGCGCTCTCCGGCTCGAAAGGCGGCGTGCTCGCGTCGGCGCAGAGCCCCGGCACTGCCCGGGCGCGGAACGCGGCGCTCAACGCCGGGCTGCGGGCAGATGCATTACTCCGGCCCTTGGTCTCGATCCGGGCGAAGCCGAGCTGCCCCTGGTTCACTCCGGAGAGCCGGCCGAAGCGCTTCAGCGGCGCCCGGGTGCAGCTCGAGCCCCGAGGCGAGCGCCTGTACCTCGACGTGGAGGGGCAGATCCAAAGCGGCGAGGAGCCGCCGCACGTGACCTCCGCGGACGTCTGGGAAGCGGTCCACGACGCCACCGGAGCGCCGGTGGTGGCGGATGCCTACTCGCGGCTGTTCGAGGCGAAGGGCATGGAGGTCGAGCAGATGAGCCGTTTCGAAGCGCTCTGCCGCCTGGGCGACCGGATGGGGGTGCGCTGGCAGCGGGATGGCCAGTTCCTGATGGGCCGCAGCGTCACCTACCTGTGGGACAAGGTGAAGGAAGTGCCGGCGCGCCATCTGCGCCGGTGGCGCGCGGACTACGACGAGCAGGGCTTCCTGCCGCTGGACGACCTGCTGGAGGCGGCGACGCTTCCGGATCGGCACCTGGAGTCCGCGGCCATCGGGCAGGTGATCGGGCACTGCTGGGGGCTGGAAGACTGGATCGTCATCGGGGAAGGCGCCTCCCTCCCACTCGGGATCAACGGGCCGCGGGTGACGCGTCCCTACGCCCGGTTCCTCACGCTGCTTTCGAGTGGGCAGCGGGCGAGCGCGCAGCGGCAGGGGCTTTCCTTCGAGGAGCTGCTGCCCGCCCAGCAGCAGGCGCTGATCGAGCTGTTAGGGAAAGACCGCCGCAGCCCGCGGGAGGTGGTGGGTGTGCGGTTCCGGGTCGACTATGCGCCAGCCGGAACGTTCGTCTGGTACCCCGCGGCCCGGACGAAGTCCGAAGTAGAGCGCCTGGAGCGCACGGTTCCGTTCGTCACTGGGAAAACCGCCGAGGAGACGCTCGCCGCGGCGCGCCGGGCCTACCCCCAGGCGCAAGCCGGGCAGGTGAAGCGCTCGCACGGGATCCTGGCCTTCACCTTCACGAACCCGGCCACGGGCGCCGCCTGGAAGGCCGGATGGGTGGGCGTCGAGATGGAGATCGATAGCCGCCGGCAGTGACTGCCCTGAACTGCGCTTCAAAACCAGGAAGCGCTTTCGGCTGATTGACAGGAGTCCCGCTGTCAGGCGGGCGAGCGATCGCTCGATACTGGTGTTACTAAAGGCCGGCCTGACAGCCGGACTCCTGTCAAAGTGGCGATGGGTGAGCACAATGACGGAAACGGATTTCATCCATCGCGGGTGACCGCTCGGTCATCGCGAACTCTGGGCAGGCCAGGCGGCTCATGTCAGAACGCCGCCGTAAGCGAGTCGGGTTTGCACTGGGAAAGAAGCAAACCTCCGGCGCCGGGACGGCGCCCGTTGTGAAGCCCTGGAGTCGGGGGCTACCGCCAACGGCCGGGGGCGACCCCCCGCCACGGTAACCGTGATCGAGAAGAAGCGCATGCCTCGTCGCGATGCCTATGGCTCGCCGGACCCTTCCCGGCGCAGGACAACCGCCGGCTACGGAGGAACAGGTCCCACATCTATACTACTCCGGCCGTCCCGCTCGCCGGTCAGCACCGGCGGCGCCGTGCGGAATTCGCGCGGCGCGGCGGCGTGTTAGGATCCGAAACTGATGCATATCTCCGAGCTCGATACCCCCGCAGTCCTCATCGACCTGGACATCCTGGAGCGGAACATCCGCCGGGCCCAGGATTACTTCACCACGCACGGCATCCGGTTCCGGCCGCACATGAAGACCCACAAGATCCCGCAGATCGGCCGGATGCAGGTGGACGCGGGCGCCGTGGGCCTCACCTGCGCCAAGCTCGGTGAGGTGGAGGTGATGGCGGAGGCTGGGATCGAGGACATCTTCCTCGCCTTCCCGATCTGGGGTGCGGAGAAGCTGGCGCGCCTGACCGCATTGGCGGAGCGGTGCCGGCTAACGGTGGCCTTCGACTCGCCGGAGGTGGCGGACGGCATCGGGGCGGCGGCGCAGGCCGCCGGCCAGGAGATCGCCGCCCTGGTGGAGATCGACACCGGTACCGGCCGCTGCGGCGTGGCTCCCGGCCCTGACCTGGTCTCGCTGTGCCAGCGGGTGCAGGATACGCCCGGGCTGCGCTTCCAGGGTCTGATGACCTACCAGGGCTACGTGTCCGGCCCGACCTCCCAGCGGGAAGCGCTCATGAAAGAGGAGAACGAACGGATCGAAGAGATCCTGGCGGAGCTGGGCGCGGCCGGCCTGGAGTGCGAGGTGGTGAGCGGCGGCAGCTCCCCCAGCCTCTTCCTCTCCCACCTGGTGCCCACCGTCACGGAGAACCGCTGCGGCACCTACGTGTTCAACGACCGGAACATGGTGTCGAGCCAGGCGGTGACCTGGAGCGACTGCGCCATGCGGATCGCCGTGACCGTGGTGAGCAACGCCGTCTCCGGCCAGATCATCATCGACGGCGGCTCGAAGACGTTCAGCAGCGACAAGTGCGGCGCCTGGGAAGGGTTTGGGCGGGTGGCGGAAGACACCGACCTGCTCTTCCTGAAGATGAATGAAGAACACGGGTACGTGCGGCGCAACGGAAGCAACAAGCCGCACCCGATTGGCGAGCGGCTCCACGTGATCCCGAACCACGTCTGTACCGCGATGAACATGCACGAAGCGGTCTGGGCGCACCGGGATGGCGAAGTGGTGGAGCGCTGGGAAGTGGCCGCGCGGGGCAAGATCCGGTAGCCGACGCGGGCGAATGGGGCGGGTCCACACCCGCCTCGTTCTGGCTCTGTCTGGTCGTCCGGAGCACGGCAATCAGGGCCATCTCCTGCGCTGCGGTCGCGGCCGTTTCCGAGCCCGGCGCTGGCGGCGGATCCGCTGGAGGATCTCGTCGCGCCCGTGGCGGGCACTGACGTTGCCGGGGGCCAGCTTCAGGACCTCCTCGTAGAGGCGGAGCGCCTCGGCGGACTCCCCCAGTCGTAGGTGGATGTCAGCCATCTGGCCGAGCCAGAGCGTTCGGCTGCGCGGGCAGACCTCCAGCCCCTCCCGCAGGATCGCGATCGCTTCTTCCGGGCGCCCGACCTCCCGCAGGTGAAAGCTCAAGATCAGCCTGGGGCATTCCAGATCGGCGTCGAGACGCACGCTCTCA
>JAJFMS010000159.1 GCA_020696885.1 Armatimonadota bacterium
AGCCTACCGCTCACGCCGGACATGCTGCGCAACTCGCCCAGCGGAGACATCTTCGGCCTCACCCAGAACGCCGGGATGGGCTGGGCGCCCGAGGAGTTGGATCGCAAGCAATTCCTCATCCTTAGTACCCAGGGCGGGATCCGCGCTCCGGACGGCCGCCCGATTGCCCTCGGCTACCACACCGGCCATTGGGAGATCGGGCTGCTGATGCAGGCCGCCGCCTACGAGCTGCGAAAGCTCGGCACCATCCCGTTCGCCGGCTTCGTCTCGGACCCGTGTGACGGCCGCACCCAGGGCACTACCGGGATGTTCGACAGCCTCGCCTACCGCAACGATGCCGCCACCGTCTTCCGGCGCCTCATCCGCTCGCTCCCCACGCGCCGCGGCGTGATGGGCGTGGCCACCTGCGATAAGGGCCTCCCCGCGATGATGCTGGCCCTCGCCGCCATGCACGACCTGCCCAGCATCCTCGTTCCCGGCGGTGTCACCCTGCCCGCGGAGAACGCCGAGGACGCCGGCAAGGTGCAGTCCATCGGCGCCCGGTTCTCGCACGGCATGCTCACGCTGGAAGAAGCGGCCGCCCTCGGCTGCCGGGCCTGCGGCACTCCCGGCGGCGGCTGCCAGTTTCTCGGCACCGCGGCGACTTCTCAGGTGGTGGGGGAGGCCCTCGGCATGTCCCTCCCGCACTCCGCACTCGCTCCCTCGGGGCAGCCGATCTGGACCGACATGGCGGTCCGCTCCGCGCGCGCCCTGGTGCGGTTGGAAGCGGACGGGCGCCGGATGCGGGATATCCTCACGCCCGCGGCCATCCGCAACGCCATGGTGGTGCACGCCGCGTTCGGCGGCTCCACGAACCTGCTGCTTCACGTGCCCGCCGTCGCCTACGCCGCCGGCCTGCCGCGGCCCACGGTCGACGATTGGGAGAAGATCAATCGCAGCGTCCCGCGGCTCGTGGATGTGCTCCCCAACGGCCCGTCCGGTCACCCCACCGTCCGTGCCTTCCTGGCCGGCGGCGTCCCCGAGGTGATGCTCCACCTCCGCGAGCTCGGCCTGCTGGACACCAGCGTGCTGACCGTGAGTGGCAGCACGCTGGATGAAGTGCTGGACTGGTGGAAGACCTCCGAGCGCCGCCAGCGAGTACGCCAGTCCCTGGTGGACCACGACGGCATCGACCCGGACGATGTGATCATGGCGCCGGACCGCGCCCGCGAGCGCGGCCTCACCAGCACCGTCACCTTCCCCCGCGGCAACCTCGCGCCGGAGGGCTCCGTGATCAAGAGCACGGCCATCGATCCCGCGGTGGTGGATCCGGACGGCGTCTACCGCAAGGAAGGGCCGGTCAAGGTCTTCACCACGGAAGCGGCTGCCATCGGAGCCGTCAAGAACGGCGGTGTACAGGCCGGCGACATCATGGTCCTCTGCTGCCGCGGCCCGATGGGCACCGGGATGGAAGAGGTGTACCAGCTCACCTCCGCCCTCAAGCACCTCCCGTTCGGCAAGCAGGTGGCGCTCATCACGGACGCCCGCTTCTCCGGCGTCTCCACCGGGGCCTGCATCGGCCACGTCGGCCCGGAAGCCCTCGCCGGCGGCCCGATCGGTAAGCTGCGCGACGGGGACCTGGTCCGCATCGAGGTGGACCGCGTCGGCCTCACCGGCTCCCTGGATCTGGTAGGGGAGAACGGGGCCCGGTTCACTCCCGAGGAAGGCGCCGTCGTCCTCCAGAGCCGCGCTCCGCGCCCCGACCTCGCCCCCGACCCCTACCTCCCGGACGACACCCGCCTCTGGGCCGCCCTCCAGCAGGCCGGCGGCGGCACCTGGGGTGGCTGCGTCTACGACGTGGACGCCATCGTAGAGCTCCTGGCCGCCGGCCGGGCCGCCCTCAACCGCTAAACGGAACCGCTGACGCCGGGTGGGGGCAGTTCCCAGCTCCCACCCGGCTTCCCCTTCCGTCCCTCCTGGCCACCCCGGCCATCCCCCGTCTCTCGCCTCCGTTGCGTCCCCTCACGCCCAATCGGCGATTGAGTCCCAACGCCCTGCCCCACTTCCCCTAGCAACCTCCTGATTTTAGCCGTTGCTGGGCTAATGCCCGACTGCTATCTGTCCGATATCTAGGTTAACACGCAAAGCAGACGGACAGGAGCCGGCCCCTCCAGCGCCATCTCGGGAACCCCCAACTCCCGTGAGACCCCGGAGCGAGGCCGCGAACTCCTGCCGATCAGAACAAGGACCGCGCGCCCAGAAGGGTCAAGCGACGGTCCGACCGGCTCGGGGGCGATGCCCGGCCTACTGGCTGATCAAGAGGGTAACCAATGCGCCAATGGCCTTTCCTGGCGCTGGCAGCGCTTTGCGCCGCCGGCCCGGCCTCCGCGACTACATACACCGTCGCCACTTCAGGTAGCGATAGCAACAACGGTGTCAGCGCGCCGTTCCGCACGCTGCAGAAGGCGGCGGGACTCCTCCAGGACGGGGATACCATCGTCCTCCAGCCGGGCACCTACACGGCCGGCGCCTACATCACCCGACGCAACATCACCGTCCGCGGTGAGAGCGCGGTGCTGGACGGCGCCAGCGCCACCCGCGATGACGGCCTGAGCTTTTCCCAGACCAGCGGCATCACGGTGGAAGGGGTCCGGATCCAGAACACGCGGCGCAAGGGGCTCTTCGTCACGCTCACGCAGGGGCTCACCGTCCGCAACTGCGAGTTCGTGAACAACGCCAGCGACGGCTTCCTCACCGGCAACACCTCGGACGTGCTGGTGGAGAACTGCCTCTCCTCCGGCAACGGCTACCACGGCTTCTACTGCTCCCAGTCCGGGGATCGCCTCACGTTCCGCCGCAACCGCAGCGTCAACAACCAGGGCGGCGGCATCCAGGTCAACGCCATCCAGGGCAGCCCCAACAGCGGCGACGCGAGCGCGGACAGCCTCTCCAAGAACTGCACGCTGGAGGGGAATACCATCACCGGCTGCGGCAGCCGCGGCGGCTCGGCCCTCAACCTGATGGGCGTGCAGAGCTCCGTGATCGCGAACAACCTGCTGGTCAACAACCTCGCTGGCGGCATCGCGCTCTGGGACGACGGCGCCGGCTCCGCCTACGCCAGCAAGAACAACAAGATCTACCACAACACCGTGCTCTTCGCGTCCGGCCGCGGGCGCTACGGGGTCCAGGTGCTCAGCGGCTGCACCGGCAACGAGATCCTCAACAACATCCTCGCTACCGGCTCGGGCCCGGCCCTCGAGACCGGCGCTACGGTCCGCTCCAACTTCAACTGCCTCTCCGGCGGCAGCGTCGCCAACGGCGGCACGCTGTCGGCCTGGCAGAACGCCACCGGCAACGACCTCAACTCCCTCGCCGGGGTGCCCGCGCTGACCTCGGACTACCACCCGGCGGCCGGCTCCGCGGCCCGGGACGCCGGATCCCAGGTGCTGGGCATGGACCTCAACGGCAACCTCCGCCCACAGGGCCCGAACCCGGACCTCGGCTGCTTCGAGGAGACCTACGGCAGCGGCGGTGACGGCGGAACCACGGTCAGCGCCCCCAACGGCCTCGTGGCCACCCCCAGCTCCGCACGGGTGGACTTGGACTGGAACAGCGTCTCCGGCGCCTCCGGCTACCACGTGTACCGCAGCGCCACCCAGGGCGGCAGCTATACCCGCCGCACGGGCTCTCCCGCCACTTCCCTCACCTTCGCGGACACCGGGCTGACTAACGGCACCACCTACTGGTATCGCGTCACCGCCCTCTCCTCCACCAGCGCCGAGAGCACCCCCAGCGCCTCGGTCAGCGCCACCCCGGCCGCCGCCACGGTGCAGACCTACACCATCAGCGGCCAGGTCACCGCGGCCGGCGTCGCGCTCTCCGGCGTGCTCGTGGCCGGAGGCGGCCAGAGCACGCTCACCACCGCCAACGGCGACTACACCCTCAGCCAGGTGGTCGCGGGCAGCTACACGCTCACCGCGTCCAGAACCGGCTACGTCCTCAGCGCCCCGCAGGCGGTAACCGTCGGACCCAGCCGCACCGGCGTGAACTTTACGGCCACGGTTACGGTCCCTCCGACCGGCGCCGAGGTGATCTACGGAGACAACCTACGCTCCGGCTGGACCTCCAAGAAGGGCCGCGCCAAGGTCACGCTCACGGCCACCAGCCCGGTAGCCCAGGGCACCAAGGCGATCTCCCTCCTGGTGAGCGGCGTGGACGGCTACGCCGAGCTCTCCGGTGCCGGGATCGCCGTCTCCGGCAAGAGCTACGTCAAGTTCAGCATCCACGGCGGAAGCAGTGGCGGGCAGCGCCTCCGGGTGCGAGCCCACGTGAATGGTGAGCGCCTGCCCACCAGCCTCAACCTCTCTTCCTACGGCGGTCTCCCCACCGCCAACGGTTGGAGGGAGTACACCATCCCCCTCACGGATCTCGGCGCGACTTCCGGTAACCTCACCGGAGTCGTCTTCTTCGCCGGGCAAAAAGAAAAGCGCGCCTACATCGACTTCATCCGGGTCGAGTAATCCGCAAGTAGCAGCGCGGCCGGGTATACGAACGCAATAGGAAAGGGGGACGGAGCCATCCGTCCCCCTTCTGCTATTAGCAGCAACCAACCTTACTCTTACTCTTACTCGGGCAACCCGCATCCTCAACAGACCAAGCCAGGTGTAAGCAGCCCAAGCGCCAGGGTAGATCTCAACGGCCACACTTTCGGCGGCCACTATTCACTTTCCCAGGGTCGGAGATCTCCCGGATGAATCGCGCCGTCGCCTTTGCACGCCAGGTCGCCCGGGCCGAGGTCCGCGCCGCCACCCGGGCCCGGCACGATTACGAAGACGTCTACGTCGCCCTCCGCTCCCGCCTCCGCGACCGCTTCGGCCCGGCGCTGAAGAGCGCCCGCGTCCTCGACTTCGGCTGCGGCTTCACCTACCCGCTGCTCGTCCTGCTTCAAGAAGACGTGGGCGAGATCGTGGGTGTGGATGTGGGCTCCGCCTACCGGGACGGACTCCGCTGCGCCATCGAAGCGGGTGGGGGACTGCGAAAGCCCGGCGGCACCGCTGCGGCCGTGCTGGAGTACGCGCAGGCGTCCCGCTACTACCACCACCTCACCCGGCACGCCAGCGTGCGCGTGCGGCATCACGAGTACCAGGTAGTACGTTATCCCGGAGATCGGCTGCCGTTCCCCGATAGCTCATTCGACTGCATCATCTCCAACGCCGTCCTCCAGGAGCTGCCATTACCCCTGGAGCAGTTCGCCGCCGAAATGGCCCGTGTCCTGAAGCCGGGCGGGCTGATCGACCTGGAATGGCACAACTTCTACTCCTGGTCCGGCCACTATAAGGGCGAGCTGGAAAGCCGCCGGATGCCCTGGGGCCACCTCCGCGGCGGGCCGTTCCATCCCTGCCTCAACCGGGTCACCCCCACGGACGCCGAGGCAGCCTTCGCCCCGCACTTCCACCCCCTGCGCCTGCTCGGACACGACCGCCACTACCGCATGCGCGGCCGCGACGCCAGCTTCGAGCCCGAAGGACAGGAGTTCCTCACCCCGGAGTTGGCAGAGCAGCTCCACCAGTATCCGGCCGAATGGCTCCTCACCCGCGGCTACATCCTGCAGGGCGACCGCCGAACCGAAGAGATGCGTTGAAGTAACCAGAAGCCTGCAGCCAAGCATCGCCCTCCCTACGTCCCACGGCCCCTCTCTATCCCGCAAGGATGGGGAGGGGTCCCGCCCAGCATCGCCCTCCTTCCCGCCTCACGGCCCCTCTCCACCAAGGGTGGCGGGTGCCCTCAGGGCGGAGGTGGCCGAAGGTCGGGGTGGGGTCCCAACCTGTAGGCACAACACCGACAGCATGCCAAAACCCCATGCGGTAGACTCTTTAGCAACCGGATCAGGACCGCGACCCGATACTCCAACGCGCCCATGCTGCCACCTGACGAGGCGAGCCGGATCGTCTTGCTAATCTCAGATGCCTTCACCTACGCGAGCGAAGGCCGCGTCCCTCGCGGCTACCTGATGCTCCGGGACGAGCTGGGCGATGCCCAGAAGCTCGGCGAGCCGTGGGCCGGAGAAGCGCTGCACGTGTTGAACTCGGCCATCACCCGGTTCAAGGAGCGCTTTCCCACCGATTGGTATCCGGAAGTCTGATCCGGCCGGCCACCCGATCCACTCGCCATCCCCTCCTCACCGCGGTCTATAATGGAAGAAGACCATCCATTCCCGCGAAGGGGGTTCCCGTGTCCGAGTCACTCACCGACGCGCTCTCCGGCTCCGGCCCGCACACCGCCGAATCCCTCGCCGAGCGCCTGCCGCACTTCCCGTTCGAGGCGATCTGCGACTCGCTCGAGCTCCTCGTCGCCCAGGGGGTGCTGCGCCGCACCGTCCGCGAAGACGGGACCCCGGAGTACACCTACGCGGCGCCTGACCGCTACGCCCAGCACAACTGGGACGTGATCAAGAACCCGGGGAAGCGCCACCAGGGCGTGGAGCCGCGATGACCTCCGTAGCCCTCACCCGCTGCGCCTCCTACGCTCCCGCCGCCGTAGAGACCGCGCTCGATCTCGCCCTCGGCCACCTCGGCGGGCTGGAGCGCTACGTCCGGGCCGGCGACCGCGTCCTCGTCAAGCCGAACCTCCTCACGGCGCAGCCGCCGGAGAACGCCGCCACCACCCACCCGCAGGTGCTCGACGCGCTCCTCGCCCGCCTCCTGGACCTCGGTGCCCGGCCCACCCTGGGCGACTCCCCCGCGTTCGGCTGGGTGGCGGGCGTTGCGGAGGCCTGCGGCGTCGCGGCGGTCGCACGGCGTTACGGCGTCCCGGTGGTCGACTTCACCTCCCCCGTGCCGGTCTCCAGCGTCCGGCCGGAGGTGCGGAAGCGATTCGTCACGGACCGGCAGGTGCTGGACGCGGACGTGGTCATCAACGTGGCGAAGCTGAAGGCGCATCGCCAGCTCGGCTTCACCGGCGCCACCAAGAACCTCTACGGCTGCATGCCCGGGAAGCGGAAAGCCTACTTCCACTTCGAGCGCGGCAACCATGATGCGGACTTCGCCCGCCTGATCGCCGCCTTCGCCTACAGCATTCCGGTAACGCTCAACCTCCTGGACGGCATCGTCGCCATGCAGCGCGACGGCCCCTCCGGCGGCGACCCCCGCCCGCTGGGAGTGCTGATCGCCGGTACGGACCCGATCTCTGTGGACGCGGTGGCGGCGGAGATCATCCGGCAGCCCGAAGCCGACCGGCTCCTCC
>JAJFMS010000160.1 GCA_020696885.1 Armatimonadota bacterium
TGGCTCTGTATGCCCGGACCTGAAGGAGTCGACCGATGTCGGCAGCCGCAGCTCCGGGCCCCGAGCGGCCTGATCGTGCTCCTCATGGGCGCCAGAGCGCGCCCCCGGACCGGCCGCTCAAGCCGGGACAGCGCCACCCCACCCCGGACGACGTGGAGGATGCCTACGCGGAGTGCCTCCGGCCGCGGGGCGCCGGCTTTCCCAGCGCGGGTCGCTGGGAGCTGACGCCGGAGCACGCGGCGGAATGGGGCCGGCACAACTTCGCGGGTCGCCGGGGCGATACCGGGTACTTCCGCCGGCTGGGCGATCTCTCCGCCGATGAGTTCGCGCTGCTGCTCTGGGACCTGGACTGCTGGCACGACCTCGTGCGCCGCGGCTGCAACCCGCCGCCCCTGGAGGCGTATCTGCTGGCTGGGCGCGAGGAATGGGGCTGGCTGGGCGCGCTCATCCGGCACTGGCGCACGCTGCAGCTCCAGGACTCCGCGCAGGAGGAGGACGATGAGTAAGGCTCCGCCCAACTCTCTTCCCCGCGCCCTCTGGAGCGAGTTGCTGGAGGTGGCGGGTCTCGATCGCCGCGAGGAGACGGTGGCCACGCGGGACCGCGCCATCGTGGCCGTGTTCCTCTTTGCCGGCCTGCGGAGCGCCGAACTGGCGGGGCTGGACCTGGCAGACGTAGATTGGGACGACAGCACCCTCCGCGTGCGGCAGGGGCCTGGAGGGCAGGCGCGTCGGGCAGCTCTCTCCCGCCGAGGCCGGGAGTTGCTGGAAGCCTGGACGGACGTGCGGCCGGAGTGCCGGGTAGCGGAGCGAGGCGAGGTGCGGGAGCCGCTGTTCGTTTCCCGGAAGGGCGGCCGGATCTCCACCAGCGCCCTCCGGCGGCTAGTGGGGCGCGTGGAGGAGGCGCTGCACGCCCGCACGGCGTCGCCGGGGGAGTGGCAGGTGCATCCCGGCGCTCTCCGGCACAGCCACCTCACGGAGGTAGCCCGTGCCACCTTCCGCACGGGGCGGACCCTGGAAGAAGTGGCGGGTCAGGCCGGCCACCGCCGGCTGGAGACCACCCGACGCTACTTCAGGCCGGCCATCGAGCCAGGCTGAGCGAGCGCTCAGGTGGTGGGGACGCGCGGCAGCCGCCGTTCGCGGGCAGGACGGGGGATGGCCGGGCGGAAGTAGGGTGTTCGGTGTTCGATGTAGGAGGCAGGCGTGGCGGTTGGGAGTGCGAACACGCAACCGCCGGTTGTGCTATGAATCAGGGGGCTTGCCGGGGTAGGCCCCCAGGTTTTTGAGGGAAGGACGAACGGAGCGATGGCGGAAGTACAGCCTTTTCGGGGGATTCGGTACCGGCTGGACCAGCCGGAGGATGCGGCGGTGGTGGTGGCGCCCCCGTATGACGTGATCTCGCCGGCGGACCAGCAGGCGCTGGAGGAGCGGGACGCTCGGAATGTGATCCGACTGGAGCTACCGCGCGATGAGGACGGCGACGATGCGACGCGCAACCGGTACACCCGGGCGGCGGAGCTGTTTCGGAGCTGGCTTGAGGAGGGGGTGCTGGTCCGCGAGGACGCGCCCGCGTTTTATGTCTATGGACAGCGGTACCGGGTAGGCGACACGGAGCAGGAGCGGCTGGGCCTGATGGCGGCGCTGAAGGTGGAGCCGTACGAAGCGGGCGTGGTGCTGCCGCACGAGCAAACGTTTCCGAAGCATAAGGAAGACCGCTTCCGCCTGCTGAGCACGGCCAAGGCGCAGTTCAGCCCGATCTTCGGCCTCTATTCGGCGCCTGAGGCGGATGTGCGCGGCCACCTGGAGGCTGCTGCGAGCGGGGCACCCGTGGCCTCGGCGGTGGACCGCGAGGGGGTGGAGCACCGGATGTGGGCAGTGACGGACCCGACGTTCACCGTGTGGGCGGACGGCGCGTTTGCCGGGAAGCAGGTGTTCATTGCGGACGGGCATCACCGGTACGAGACGGCGATGCGGTACGCCCAGGAGCGCCGCGCGCAGGCGCCGGAAGCGCCGGCTTCGCCGTTCGACTTCGTGATGACGTTCCTGGTGGAGATGGACGACCCGGGCCTGGTGCTCCTCCCCACCCATCGCCTGGTGCCGGCGGGCCTGCCTTCCGCCGAGGAAGTGCTCACCCGGTTGGAACCGTACTTCCGGATCGAAGACACCACCCTGGAGGCGGTGGACGCGCTGGAACATCACCAGATCGGCCTGGTGCTCTCCAACGGCCGCGCGTGGAAGCTGACGCTGACGGATACGGAAGCGGTGAACCGGCTGGACCAGGTGCACTCCGCGGCGTGGCGGGACCTGGACGTGGTGCTGCTGCACCGGCTGGTGCTGGAGAGCGCACTGGGGCTGGATGAGCACGCGGAGATCGTGTACACCCGGGATCCGGCCGAGGCGCGGAATCGCGTGACCTCCGGTGAGTTCCAGGCCTCGTTCGTGCTCCCCTCGCCGCGGGTGGAGGAGCTGAAGGAGGTGGCCGGCGCGGGGGACAAGATGCCGCACAAGAGCACGTACTTCTGGCCCAAGGCGATCTCCGGGCTGGTGATCTACGAGGAATAGCCGACGGCCCTATGGGCGGCGTTCAGGTGTTCGGTGTTCAGGTGTTCGGTGTGGCGATGGAATGCCCACCGGGCGGTTGTCCAGCATTTGGCAGAGTGGATGGGCACCTGGGCAGTCGGGGAGCGCTTCGTGACGCCGTGCGAAGCGCTTCCCAAACACCAAGGACCTGGGGAGCTCATCCAAGGCGACGTCGAACTTTCCACGCGCACGAGGCGCTATGCTACGGTTCTTACATTCGTGTTGTAAGGACTGGTCCGAACACCGAACACCGAACACCGAAACAGATGCCCCTATTCGAGTATCGCTGCGAAGAGTGTAAGCGCAAGTTCACCCTGCTGGTGGGGGTGGTGGCGCAGGGTCCGGCGCTGGCGTGTCCGCGGTGCGGCAGTGCTTCGATCCGGAAACTGATCTCCCGGTTCCGGGTGGCGCGGTCGGAGGATGACATCCTGGACGGGATGGCCGATCCGTCCGCGTTGGGGGATCCGGAAGATCCGAAGGCGATGGCGGACTGGATGCGCCGGGTGAGCCGGGAGATGGGTGAGGACCTGGGGGATGACTTTGACGAGTTGGTGGAGGAGGCGGTGCGGGAAGAAGGGGCCGGGGAAGCGGGGGATGGTTTGGGAGACGAGTAAGGGTAAGATCGTGCTTGGTTAGGGCCGGGAGGTGAAGATGTTCCGGCTGGATGGGCGGGTGGCGGTGGTGACGGGGGCTTCGCGGGGGATCGGGCGGAGCATTGCGGTGGTGCTGGCGCGGGCGGGAGCGCGGGTGGCACTGGTGGCGCGGGATGAGGCGTTGCTGGCGGACGCTGCGGATATCATCCGCGACGCCGGGGGCGAGGCTCTGATCGTGCCGGCGGACGTGAAGGATGCGACGGCGTGCCGAGAGGTGGTCGAGCGCGTGCAGACGGCGTGGGGCCGGCTGGACATCCTGGTCAACAACGCCGGCATAGGCGCGTCCGGTCCAATCGACCGGGTGACCGAGGCGCAGTGGGATGAGATCCTCGATACGAATTTGAAGTCGATGTTCCTGTTGTCCCAGGCTGCGGCGCCGCTGATGCAGGAGCTCGGCTGGGGCCGGATCGTGAACATCTCGAGCATTGCGGCGCAGACCGGCGGCGTCTCCGGCGCGGTGGCGTATTCGGCGTCCAAGGGCGGGGCGCTGGCATTCACCAAGAGCCTGGCGCGGGATCTGGCGCCCGCGGGGATTACCGTGAACTCGATCACGCCGGGTCAGATCGAGACGGACATGGGCCGCGTGTCGCCGGAGCGGCTGCCACAGATCCTGAGCCTGATCCCGCTAGGGAGGCTGGGGGTGCCCGAGGACATCGCGTATGCCACGCTGTTCCTCTGCAGCGAGGAGGCGGGCTACATCACCGGGGCGACGCTGGACGTGAACGGCGGGATTCTGAAGCGGTGATGAGGTGGCGTTTGGGAGTGCGGGCGTGGGTCTCCTCTCAAATACGGCTACCACGACTGAGCCGCCCTGACAGCGCCCACCCTCCGCGAAAAGGGCCACCAGGTACTGCCGCCTCCAGCAGCCGCTCATACGAGGTGACGGCCGGACTCGGAATGACGGCGGCCGGTGAAGCGCCCGCCGCCCCGGCTGACACGTGGCGTTCGAAGGGAGACCGTGCGCAACCATTGGTTGTGAAAACAACCAGCCGTGCGATTACTCGTAAGGGGCATCCACCGTGGTTGCCCTCCCCAGGAACGCCTCCTGGCGCTGGCAAAGCCGTACCCCCTGGGTTGGCCTACCCTTCACAACCACCCACGTTCCCGCCACTCCACCACTCCGGCACTTCACCGCTCCATAATTCCCCGGCAGCCCGGGCGGGCGGAAAGGTGGAAAGATGAGCGCGGTGATCATCGACGGGAAGGCAGTAGCAGCGGAGATCCAGCAGGAAGTGGCGGCGGAAGCAGCAACGCTCCGGGCGAAAGG
Source organism: Armatimonadota bacterium (assembly GCA_020696885.1). Next base: position 4,498 of record JAJFMS010000160.1, read on the forward strand.
GGTAATCCCCTGTATCGCGGTAGCGCTGGTGGGGGACGATCCGGCCTCGCACACCTACGTCCGGAACAAGGTGCGCACCGCGGAGCAGTTGGGTCTCCGGTCGGTGCACCGGATCTTCCCGGCCGACACCTCGCAGGCAGAGCTCCTCGACCTCGTGCGTGAGTGGAACGAAGACCCGTCGGTCAGCGGCATCCTCGTGCAGCTCCCGCTCCCGCCCCAGATCGAGTCCCGCGCCGTGCTCGAGGCGATCGACCCGCGGAAAGACGTAGACGGGTTCCACCCGTTCAACGTAGGCACCCTGGTGACCGGCGGCGTTTCGCTCCCGCCCTGCACCCCCGCGGGAATCCTGGAGCTCATCCGCCGCGCCGGCGTGAGCCTCGCGGGTAAAGAGGCGGTGGTGGTCGGCCGCAGCAACATCGTGGGCAAGCCGGTGGCCATGATGCTCCTGGCCGAGCACGCCACCGTGACGATCTGTCACAGCCGCACTCAGGACCTCGCCTCCGTCTGCCGGCGCGGCGACGTGCTGGTGGCCGCAGTGGGCCGCGCCCGCCTCATTACGGCAGACCACGTCAAAGAAGGCGCGGTAGTCATCGATGTAGGCACCAACCGCGTAGACGGCAAGCTGGTCGGCGACGTGGACTTCGCCTCCGTCTCCCAGAAGGCCGCCGCCCTCACCCCGGTCCCCGGCGGCGTCGGCCCGATGACCATCGCGATGCTCCTGAAAAACACCGTCACCGCGGCGCGCCTGCAGGCTTCCTGATTCACCGCAGTGTGCCCGTATGGGAGGCGCAGAGAGGGAGAAGAGTTTTGGACGAGATTAGCAGGATTACGGGATGAGATAATGGGGACTGCTGGAGTCAAGTGGTTGGTTATGCCTTCCAAGAGTCCCTAATGAGAACGCCGGATGTCCCACCTTCTCCCCATCCTGTCAATCCCGTTAATCCTGTCCAAAACCTTCTCTTCCCCCTTTGCGGCCCTCTGCGCCCTTTGCGCCTCTGCGGTTAACTGAACCTACCGCTCCGGAAGCACGCCACCCTCTTCCACGATCATCGTGCGGCTCTGCGCGCGGCTGGTGGTCACGAGCTGGCGGAGCTGCTGGTAGAACTCCCGCGGCGCATCGATGGCGCGGACATGGAGATCCGGCGTGCTCGAATCCGTGCTGTGGATGTAGACGTCGCCGTAATCGCCCATCTTACCGAAGAGCCCCTGGCGGAGCCCCACGTCGCGGATGCGGAACAGCTCCACGTTCTCGATCCGGCGGGAGACGAGACCGCTCTCGATCTCGATCCGGTCGGGGAAGAGGCGGTATTCCGTGCCCAGCCGCGCTATCCGCGAGTAGGCGAACACCCCCAGCACCGGCAGCACGCCCAGCGGCGAGAGGAGGCCCGCCGTGAGCAGGAAGCAGACCACGGCGATCACAATCCCCGCCACCACCGCGATCACGTAATGCCCCACGAACGCGCGATCGGAGATTCGCCGCTCCGTGATCGGCGTCGTAGACTCTAGCTCCGTTCCTCGCATCTCGTCCTCCCGGGACCAAGCGGGCCCCTGTGTCTTAACGGGATCTTCGGCGGATCGCTACGGCCGCGCGAGGAGAACCGTCGCCGAGCCGGCAAAAACAACCGCCGGGCTCGCGTCTTCCACGCGAGCCCGGCGGCCGACCGGCACTTCCGAGCGCCTTAGCGGGCGCCGAGGCCCGGACAGCACCCCGGGGAGACCGCCACGCGGGCTCCGCTCGACGGCGCGTTCAGGGCCGCGATCACGACCTGTGCCAGCGCCCGCAGTTCAGAGGCCGCGGCGGGCGTCACCCGCGCTTTTCGCTCCTCCTTCGTCAGGTCGGTGAGGAACTTCCCCTGGATCAGCGCGGCGGCCTTCAGGGGCAGCCGTTTCACCACCTTCTTCTTGGCGTTGTTGAGGGTGGTCAGAAGCTTCTTCGCGCTGGTCGCTTGCACCAGCCCCTGCCCCTTCAACTGGTTGAGCTTCGCGATCAGCGCGTCGATACTGCCGGCCACCGTGGTCTGCGCGTCCGGGGAATCCGGCACCGCTTCCAGGTTGCCGGCCTGGTCCTGCGCCACGCTGTAGAACATGTACCGGTGCCCGAACTCACCCGGGAACTGGCCCGACCCGGCGCTCGTGTGCAGGAGCCACGGGGCGTAGGCTCCGCCGTCCGTGGACACGTAGATCGTGTAGTCCTTCACGCCGGACACGTCGTCCGAACCGGACCAGGTCAGGGGGATCACGTTGGACGACTGCGAGCTGCTCAGCGGCTGGATGCCACTGCTCGGCCGCACGAAGTCCACCGTGTTCGACCACACCGGCGTATCGATCGGCGCGTTGGTGTCGAAGTAGATCCGGGCCTGGTTGGCGATCACGGCGCCGCTCTCCAGGCTGCGCGGCTGGATGGTAAACGAGACGCTCCCGTCCCCCTCCGGCGGGGTGTGGTTCGGCGGCAGGAAGCCCAGGAACGGGTCGTCCGTCGGCAGGCCGGTAACCGGGTCCAACGAGGTGAACCGCCACGACAGCACGCCGGTGAACGGATCGAGCCGCGCTTCCACCCGCACCTTCAACGGCTGCTGTGGGCGGAGGTCCACGGTGGTGGTCCACTCGCTCTGGCCGGGCTCCGGGGTGATCACGTACGGTCCAAACTGGATGGCGCCCAGGCTGAAGGTGGCCGGGTCCAGCACGCTCAGGTCGAGCTGGTCCGTCACTACCACTTCCTGTGCG
>JAJFMS010000161.1 GCA_020696885.1 Armatimonadota bacterium
GTGTCCGTCAGCACCGTCTCCCGGACGTTGGGCATCTGCATCGGCAGCGGCGACAGCAGGGCCAGCGGCGGCAGGCGGGTCGGGAGCCTCATGTGAAAGGGCAGGACCGCCCCGAACAGCTCTCCGTTGCCGGAGACGGTGGTCGCCGCGAGCGCGTGGTAGGCGAAGTCCACGGATTCCACGTTGGTAGCGGACCCCATGTTCACGGTGAGCGCGGGCTGGGGCGTGGGCCAGCGCGGGGGCGGGCCCCAGTAGCCGATGTTCGCGAGCGGGGCCGGCCCGGGGATGACGAAGAAGGTGTAGGCGTGCCGCTTCGCCATCATCTGCAAGAACTTCAGGTCGGTCTCGCCCTGCACCGGGGTCCGCTCGATCGGCAGCGCCAGATTCGGGAAGATCGGCGGCACCACCATCGGCACGATCCCCCAGGGCGCCGCGTAGCTGAGGAGGATCTTGTTGGCGATGATCGTCTCGTCCTGGGCCGGATGCTCCCGCACCTGCTCCTTCAGGTCCATCATCACGCTGAGGTCTTCGCCGGTGATGGTGAGCAGGGTCTGGCCCGGACTGTTCTTCGGGCTGAGCTGGATGTTGGTGATGACGCCGTCGAACAGGACCCGCGGCACGACGCCGAAGCGGACCAGGATCATGACGCGGTTGAACGGGCGCAGCAGCGGCGAGGCCAGCGCCGTGTATTCCAACAGCTCCCACGGCATGCTGCGCCCCACCGCGAAGGAGATCTGGAAGCCGGAGCGCTTCTCATCACTCTGCGTCACCTCGACGCTCTGCAGCGCCTCCGCAAGCAGGGCAGGGGCCGGCACCGGCACCACGGGGCCGATGAGCAGGGTGAGGTGGACTCCCAGGAGCGACACGGATCAGCTACCCCCGCCCGGGCTCAGGGAGAGGGTGATGGCCGCGGCGGCGGCGTCCGGCGAGCTGGCGCCCCCGGGGAACTGCGGCGTCGTCACGCGCAAGATCCGCTCCGCGCCGGCGGTGAGGTCCTCCGGGCGCAGCGCGTCGTTGGCGTCGCAGACCTGCCAGAACTGCTCGGGATCGCCCAGGGTCCGGTAGGTAAACAGGTCCAGGCGCTCATCCCGCCCGGCGCGCACCTCCGCCAGCAGCGGCAGGGCGCCGCCCTGCGGCAGGAACCGCCGCCGCCGGTAGGCGACCGTCCGTCCGTCCGGGAGAGCCAGCAGGCTAGTGCCGGTGCCGCTATAGCGGCTGTTCGGGTCTTCCATGGTGTTGGGTGTTGGGTGTTGGGTGTTCGGTGTTTGGTGTTTGGTGTTTGGTGTTTGGAGGGGACGGGCGCCGGGTTCGGGCGGCTGGTTCCCTCTCGACATTCGCAACTCGTCACTCGCACTGCCCAGGGGTGTTGGGTATCCGGGGAGGGCGTGGCGGCTCTCACGCCGCTCTGATGACGCCTATGCCCCGGTTAGACGAAGAGCACCCGAACACGGGCTTGATCTTACTCTTACTCATTCTCTTACTCATTCTCAAATCGCGATCGAGGCGAAGCCGCACCGTACTCAAAGCAGGCTCACATCGCCAGTAGCCGGGGTGCGTAATCGAAAGGTCCGCGTAGCTGAGCACCTTCAGGGTGAGGGCTACCTTGGCCCGGATCGGGTTGAGGGCAGGGTCGTACGCCTCTTCGGTAATCACCATCTCCCCCACGCGTACCGGGAGCACGCGCTTGGCGCCCCAGATCAGGAAGATGAACGGCCCCACGGGCGGCAGCACTTCCAGGGTCCCCACCGCCATGAGCACGGTGTTCGCAATCACCAGCAGGGACTTGGGGTAGGTGAGCATCTCCAGGGCGGAAAGCTGGGGGTAGATGCCGGTCTTTGCCGTGAGGCCGTCCCCCTTCTCCAACTGGTCCGTGGCATCCAGCTCCACGTCCATCTTGATCTCTTCCTCGGGCGGGCCGGTGAGCCGCTGTGCCTCCGCGCGGGCGCCGTCGCCGCTGGCGCCGCGTGGTTTCAGCGTCCGCGTTACCGCCTGCGGGTTGTACTGAAACGGCACCACGGAGGCGACCGGATTGAACAGGTCCACTCCCACCAGGGCGCCCTTCAGCAGCTTCGGTGATCGAATCAGTCCACTCATCGCAGGCTTTCTCCTCCCCCGAGCCTGACCGCCGTCCTCGGAACGAGCCGGCTCATATCGGCTCGCTCACGAAGGCATGCAGGGCGTTCAACTCCAGGCCGTCCGCATCACGCTCCCGCAGGTAGCGCCCGGGGAACGGCCCGAGAACGAACCCGGCGGCGTAGACCACCTCGCTGGGGCGCGGACCCCGCTCCCACCGCTCCTGGTAGGCGCCGGCAAGCTCCGCCAGCACCACGCGCAGCCGGGGCAGGTAGGTTGCGCCCTCCGCGCGCGCCGTGTCGTCCGCACCGCCCACGTGTCCGCTCGCCGTTTCAGCGGTAACGATCACCGGGCACCCCTGTTCGGAAAGGGCCGCGCCGAGGCCCGCCAGCAAGCCCGGGAGAGTCGGTCGCTCGCCGGCGGTCTGCTCCCGCCAGGCAGCCAGGTCACCAAGACCCTGGCTGAGAATGTCCGCCGGTCCGTCACCCATCATGTCTTCACCCTGACCCGTGTCCCACCACGACATCCGGTCCTCCGTCTCACCGCAGGCACGCCTCTCATCGAGGGCAAAGCCCGAGCCGTCTTACTTGCGGGTCCGCGGCGATCTTCTCCGCCAGGGTACGGAAGCGCTCCGGCAACGCCTGCTCGCGCCGGTACATCACCTTGCCGGTGTCGACGCCGCGCGTGCGCAGGTTCTGGCGCTCGAGGTTGAGGTTGAACTGCTCGAAGTAGTCCGCCTGAACCTTGGTGAGCCCCTGGATCCGGGGGCGGAGCGTCATGTCCCGCTTGAACTCCCAGAACTCGATCTGCTGTTGCGTGAGGCCGGGCTTCTTCAGGTTTTGCACGGCCTCCCAATGGTGCCCGCCCTGGCGGATCTTCACGGGGTCCACGGTCTGGCCGATGTAGATCCGGCCTTTGTACCTGGCCTGCAGCACCGGATCCGAGCCGGTGTAGACGCCCTCGTACACGGTGTACTTGCCCAGCCCGTAGTTCTTGGCGGCGGGCGTCGGGGGCGTGTTGTGCACCAGGAAGCCCGAGCCCACGTAATAGCTGGGAGCGCCCTCCACGCTCAGGTTGAAGGTCGCCAGCGGCTCCGCCAGCTCCACCAGCGCGTTCACCTCCACCCACGGAATCAGTTCCGGGCGCAGCCCCTTTAGCCGCATCCCGGGGACGAGGTCGCGAGCGGGGACCCAGGCCTCCAGCGCCTCGACCCAGAACGGATGCGCGCCCGTGGCCAGCACCGTCCGGCCAGACACTTGCACGTGGTAGAAGTGATCGGTGAGGCCCTGCGTAACGCTGCTCACCCGGCAGAGCACCGGCTCCCGCTGCGTGAAGCAGAACGCCCAGACCCGCCACCCCTCCTGGATCAGCTCAATCGGCCGTGGGCCCAGCTCCGTCCAGACCACGGTCCCCGCGCCGAAGCACGGCCAGGGGTCCGGATTGAGCTTGTAGGTGTTGATCTTGTCGTAGGCGGCGATCTCGGAGGCTTCTCGTGCCAGCGGCTCCCGCTGGGCCTCCAGGGCGCTCCTCTTGACCTTCAGCTCGTTGATGAAGTCCTGGAGCTGCTGGCGCGGGTCGATGCGCTCCCCCTTCGGGCCCCTGGTGAAGCCGCCTTCTTTGGTCCGCTGCTCGCCTAGCCCCTCGATGACGCGTGAGAGCTGGTTGATCTCCTGATCCAGCGCGTCCAGTTGGGGCTTCCGCTCCGCGGCCAGGGCGGCCAGGTCTTTCGACGCCTCGCCCGGCTCCTTCTGCAGGATGGCTTCCAGCTTCTCCGACAGCGTGGGTTCCGGGACCGGCTCGGGGGCCTTCGGGCCGATGCGGCGAGGCCCCGGACCGCTTTGCGTGGGGCCGGAGCCGCCCCGGCCCGGGCTGGGAGGCCGGGTGGGCCCGGAGGGTCCGCGCCCACCACCGGCTGCGCCGGAGTTGCGCACCGTGAGGGGATTGGAGCCGCCGGGCCGGAAACGCCCCCCCACGACCAGCGGCTCGGCCATGGCCTCCGCGGCGAGCGCGGCGTCAGCGGCTTCCGCGGCCTGGGCCGCCTCGACCAGCTCGACCGCATTCTCGGCATGCTCCGGCAGCGCTTTGCGGGCGGGAGCATTCGTCTTCGGCGCCCCGGTCTTCGGAGGAGCGGGGGGTCGGGCCTTCGAGGCGCGGGTGATCGGGATGACGTCGTTGTTCGGAGTCCGTGCCGGTCCGGGCGGTCGCACCTCGGGGAGCAGGGGCTTCTCGCCGACGCCGGGGATCCTGGTCGCCCTGGGAACCGCTGCGGGCGGCTTACCGGTGCCCGGCTCCGCGGTGCCGGGCGGCTCGTTGGCCTGCGCCGGCTCCTCCACCCTGGCCGGCTCGACCACCTTGGCGGGCTCGACCACTTTGGCGGGCTCGACCACCTTGGCTGGTTCGACCACCTTGGCTGGTTCGACCACCTTGGCTGGTTCGACCACGGCAGGCTCAGTGAGCTTGGGCGCTACCGGGCGCAGCGGCTCGATGATGGGGACGACACCCCCTTCGGGAAACGCGCCGGAGCCGCCGAACAGCCCGCCGCCCATCGGGTTCGCGTTCTTCCCCACGCCCAACGCGCGGCCCAGGGCTCGCCACGCGGCACCCTGGCTGGGGTTCACCACCGCGTTCGGCAGGAACGAGTCGATCACCACGTTGAGCTTCTTCATGGGGCCTTTGGCAAACGGCAGCACCAGCGCCGCCAGCGTGCCCACCCCATGCGCGATCGCATATGCGCGCTCGAACGGCGTCAGGTGGGGACGCAGCGCCCCACGGATGATCTCGTTGATCCCGGTTACGTCCAGCACCGCGCCGAGCAGCGCGTCCCCCACGCTCTCACCGTGCCGGCGGCGCATGCTGTAGGCGCTGTAGATGCCGTAGCCGAGTATCGCCAACCCCACGATGGTCACGACGGCGGTAGCGACGGCGGTCGACAGCCCCGCCGCCACCAGCGCAGCGACAGCCAGCTTGAAGAGCACGATCACCGCCACCACCACCAGGACCACCGCCAGCAGTCCCAGGATGATCCCCCCCACGATCTCCAGGGCCGTGCGGATGGCGGCTCGCACCGGATGATCGAAGTCCCAGGCCGCTTCGTAGGCCCCCCGGCGCATCTCTACCTTCAGGGTGAAGAGCAGGTTCTCGTTCTCGTGGAGAGCGGTGTCCACCATCTTGGTGATCATCGCTCCGGCCTCGGCCAGGGTCTTGTCGAACGCCGTCTTGAGCGAGGCGAGGACCGCCGTGAGGCGCGTGTCGATCTCGAAGCTCTTCTCGTCGAAGAGATTCAGTAGCTGTCCGACGGTGTCCCCCAGCAGCTTGTCCGCCGCCGTCACGAACTCTGCGATGCTCTGTTCGGCGGAGGCGAAGAGGTCGTCGCGGCGCTTAGTGATGCCGCGCTCCACCTGGCCCAGCGCGATCTCCGCGTCCGTCACCACGCGGCCCAGCGCGCCCGCCACGGCGCCGCCGGTCTCCTCCAGCAGATCGCCCGCGCCGTTGGCGGCATCGCTCGCGAACGTCTCGATCCGCGCCGTGAACTCCTCCGCCGCGGCTGGGTCCGGCGCTTCGGCGGCCGTCAACACCTCCCGCGCCTGATCGATCACCTCCCGGATGCGCCCGGAGGCCGTGGTGACCCCCTCTTTCACCTGGGACAGGGAAGCCCGCAGCGCGGCGTCGATCTGGCCGATCAGCAGCGGCCCGATCTCGCGCACCTGCGCCACGGCCTGCTGCTCCAGCGACAGGAGCTGCAGGCGCACGCCGGCGGCCTCCGCTTCCAGGCCATTCTGCGAGTTCAGGGCTTGCGGCCCCAGGTCCGCCCGGATGATCTCCGACTGGTCGTCCACGGAGATAAGCAGCTCCGGCAGGCCCTCGTCGAAACCTTCCAGGATCTGCTCGCCCCCCTCGCGGAACGCTTCGGGAAGCTGCTTCACCACGTCCCCGCAGGCGGCCACGGCTTCCGGGACCTTCTCCTCCATCTCCATCGCCGTCTTGTCGGCAATCGCTCGCACCGCGTCCTTCTGTACCGCGCCGCGCTCCGTGTCCGGATACTCCTTGGCCTGCTCGTTCCCGCTGTTGCGTGCGGTGGCGGCATGGAGGGTAGTCTCGCGCTTCACGCGAGCCTGGGCATCGGTCTTCAGCTTGTTGCCGGCGGTCTCGGCGGTAGTGACTGCGGTCTCGGTGTTCTTGCGATGGTCGCCGAACTGCTTGGTGAACTTCGCGCGGGCGCCGGTGCGGCCGGTCTCCACCTCCGCGCGGCGGTTTTTGAGCGAAACGGCAATCCGCTTCCGGGCATCGGCCACGGAGTCGTCCAGGTACCCGTGCGTAACGGCGAAGGCCAGGTGGATCTCGGAAGCACGGGTCTCCACGCGCTGCTTCACCGTGTTCCGCAGCGCGCCGGCTCGTGCGTTCAGGTAGCCGCGCACCGACTGGGCTCGCGCCGCCACCGTCTCTTCCCCGGCCGCCGCCGCGGCGTCCAACCGTGCGATCAGGGCGGACACGTCGGCCAGCGGGGGAGCGGTCTGCGCTCTCGTTTCCGGCGTCGGCGCCTCATCCGCCACCAGGGGCTCCACGCGGGCGGAGAGATCCGGCGCCGGCGCGGCGCCTGCCGTCGCTTCCTCGGAGGTCGCTTCCTGGGCAGCACTCTCCGCGGTGGTGCTCTCCGCGGTGGCGCTCCTCGCATCTGCCGCGGCGGGAGATGGCGCTTGCGTGCCTTTCGCTTCCGGCTCCGGAGAAGGCTTCTTCTCCGAGGCGGCCGAGCTACCCGGCGCGGTCTGTCCGGCTACTCCGGTCCCTCCGGTCGCGGCCTCCGACGCCACCGGAGGGACCACTACCGGTGATGAAACGGGGACGACGCCCACGCTGTCCGGAGCCGGCGTCGAGACGGGACGCTCCTTTACCTCGTCACCCTTGGACGAAGGCACTGTGGAAGCGGGCGTGGTGGGAGCGGGCGCTGCCAGCAGCTGCGCCAACTGGTCCCGGGTTCCGGGCGGGCAAAGCGCCAGGGCCCGGGGCGTCACTGCCAGCCGGGCGAGCGGATCCAGCACGATGATCCGCGCGTAGACCTGCGCGGCCGTATCGGTGGCGCCGGACGCGATGATCGCGGCGATCTCGGAGAGCGCCGCATTCACCGCGGTGCTCGGATCGCGCACCGCCTCCTTGCGGGAGATCGTGTCTCCCGAGCCGGAGCCGCGCTGCTGGAGCGCGTGGGTCAGCTCATGGGCCAGAAGGTGCTGCCCCTCGGGCGCGGCGGGCCGGTACTCACCCTCGGCGAAGTAGAGGTCTTCCCCGCGCGTGTAGGCCCGGGCTTCGAGGGCGCTGGCGGCCTGTGCCGCCGGGGCGTCCGCGTGGACGCGGATGCTGCCGAAGTCGTGGCCCATCCGCTCCTCGAAGAAGCGGCGCGTGTCCGGTGCCAGCGGCGACCCGGGTCCCGCCGAAGCGGCCCGCGCGACCGCGGCGTCGGCCGCCGGTGGCTCCGTCGCGGCCGGCGCGGGAGGCCCGGCGAAGCTCGGTTCCGGCGCCGTGACTTCCCCGGCGATGCGGTCCGCTTCCCGCTCGTGGGCGTCACCGGACCGGCTCACGCGCAGGCGGGTCTGCACCGCATCGCGCGGCGCCGGAGTGACGGAAACGGGACGCGGCCCGGCGGTGACACGGCCGCTCATGACCCGGTGCCCCCCATCCCGGCAAACACCGAGCGGGCTGCCCGCGCTCCGAGTTGGTCCGGAGCGATGCCCGGGGCGGCATCGAGGACGCCGTCCAGGGCCGTTACCTGCAGGCTACCCCCGGTCTCGCCGCCGAGCGCCTCCGGAACGCCGTGCTCCGTAAGCAGGCGAGTCAGCTCCCGGGTGAACGCGTCGCCCACCGCCTCCCCGTCTCGCTCGGCGACGCCGTGCAGGACCAGCTCGTCGATCTGCAGCTCGATCTGTGCGGGCCGGATCATGAGGAGCCCCCCGGAGGAGCGCCGCTCCGCGCGCCCGGCAGCGGCCAGCCCTGCAGCTCGCCGTGGGTCATGCTCTGCTCCAGCTTGGCGTACTCCCGCACCGCCGCCAGCCGGAGGTGGTCCATGCAGATGGCCGAGCCGGCCTCGGCGGCCAGGAACGCCGCGCCCAGCGCGATGTTGCGGATGCTTCCGCCTGCCACGTTGAGCTGCGCGAGCCGGTCCGGATCGATCGCGTGGGTGGGGACCCCGCTGGGGAAGGCGGTGCGCCAGATGCGCACCCGCTCCGCAGCATCGGGAAACGGGAAGGTGACCACGAAGCGCAGGCGCCGCAGGAATGCCGTGTCCAGGGCGCTCTTCATGTTGGTGGTGAGGATCGCCAGCCCCCGGTACGCCTCCATCCGCTGGAGGAGGTAGGAGACCTCAATGTTGGCGTAGCGGTCGTGGCTGTCTTTCACCTCGCTGCGCTTGCCGAAGAGCGCGTCCGCCTCATCGAACAGCAGGACCGCGCCCCCGAGCTCCGCCGCATCGAAGATGCGCCGCAGGTTCTTCTCCGTCTCGCCGATGTACTTGCTCACCACGCCGGCCAGGTCGATGCGGTACAGGTCCAGCCGCAGCTCGTTCGCCAGCACCTCGGC
>JAJFMS010000162.1 GCA_020696885.1 Armatimonadota bacterium
AGTGTTGCCACCTTGTCCCGTTTGCCCTTACCCGGGACCCGTGTCTCCTGGACCATCGTCCCGCCGGCCAGCGCGAACTTCATTCCTCGCATCAACACGTGTCCAGCATCGGTAGCCTGGAACTTCAGGCGCTTGGCTTGCGGGTCCTTCGCCACCTCGTTGACGTAGTTGAGCGCGAACACCTCGTCGATCTCAAAGATGTCCGCATCGCGGGGGGCGAACAGGCTGACGGTGAACTGCGCGCCCGTCTCTTTGGAAGGGCCGGGAACCTCAGCCAGGATTACGGCTTCCGCTTCCTGCGAGGTAGTTACTTTCCATTTGTCGGGCAGCATCAGTTGCAGCCGTCGGGCAGGGTCCATAGTAGCCTTCCAACCCTTGCCAGTAGGCATGACCGTGCCATGAAGCTTCTTCGCGAAATCGCCACGAGGTTGGTGCACCTCTACTGGTTCGGTTGCGTCCTTAGGAATGATCTGGGCCGCTAACGGAGCAGCGAGGCAGAGGAGCATCAAAGTCAAGACAGATTTCAGGGTCATTGCGGGATTCTCCGGCAGCGTAGCAGCGCAGTTCTGCTCTCCGGTACCTTTTGTCGGTGCTTCCAGTGGGAAAACGGAGGTCGGTGGTTAATATTGACGGCACTCTACGCTCTCATGTTCGGGCCGCTGGGGCCTCGCCCCTCCGCCGGCCAGGAGCCATCGTTCTCCTGGCGTTTGGAAGGGGTTCGAATGCGGGCGTATGAAATGACGCGTGTGCAAACTGTTCCGAACCACCCGATAGGAGCCGGAAGATGCGAAGAAGAAAGCTGTTGACCGCATTAGGCGCGATGGCGTTAACGCAGGCGGTAGGTGAACGGCCGGCGAGTGCGCAGGCATCGGCCGGGGTCACCGGATTTCTGGATAGGACGATGACCATCAACGGCGCTCCGCACCGATACGTGGTGTATATTCCCCGGAATTACTCCGCGGATCGCAAGTGGCCCGTAATTCTGTTCCTGCATGGCGCGGGCGAGCGGGGATCCGACGGACTGAAGCAATCGCAGGTAGGGCTCGGCACCGCGGTCCGGATGTTCCCGGAGCGCTATCCTGCGATCGTCGTGATGCCGCAATGCGCCACTGATCAGCGCTGGGACGGCGAGATGGCGGAGTTCGCGTTAAAGGCGTTCGACCAGACGGTAGCAGAGCTCAATGGTGATCCGGACCGGCTCTATCTAACCGGACTTTCCATGGGTGGCGCCGGCAGTTGGTATCTCGGTACTCGCTACCCCGAGAAGTGGGCCGCGGTGGTGTCCATTTGCGGGCGCGGTGATGTCCCGGCCATCACGGAGAAGCTGAAGGACAAGCCGGTGTGGGTGTTCGTGGGGGATAAGGATCAGGCGGCAACGGTCCAGTTCGCGCGGGAGGTGTCCGCGGCGCTCAAGAACGCGGGCAGCGCGCGCGTTCGCTATACCGAGTATCCTGGCGTCCCGCACAATAGCTGGGATCCTGCGTACGCCGAGAAGGAGCTTGCCACCTGGTTGTTTGCGCAGAAGCGAGGCCAGTGACGGGGTGCAGGAGTGCAGGTACAAGCGAAAGGGGTGCGATCCGAGCGGATCGCACCCCTTTCTTCATGGTCTTTCAAGCGACCGCGGTGGCTACCGGGGACCGGGGCCGGCCAGCAGTTTCTCGGTGAACGGCTTGATGCCTACCAGCGAGCCTACCGACGAGGTAAAGCGAAGCGTTACGATCACACTCTGGTTCGGCAGCAGCGGGCTGGCGATGTTGGTGTTCACGTAAGGGATGCCGGCGTTCTCCCCGGTGGCGGTGCCGGTGCCGTTGGTCAGCGTCACGCCCGGCGTCAGGTTGGTGAGCAGCACGGACAGCGGGTTGGCGAACTGGTAGGTGGCGCAGTTGGTCAACCGGTACACCTGGAGGTAAGAGTTGTTGGCCCCGGCCACCGTATTCAGCAGCTGCATGTTCGTGCAGTGCCCGGTGAGCGAGGTCATCCCTCCCACGAAGATCCGCTGAATGCCCCAGGCGCCCTGATCCGACACGTTGATGCCGGTCAGTTTCATCTGGTTGTAGGGGTACGGGATCGACAGCCGCACCATGTCCAGCCGGTAGGTGCGCGGGTCGTCCTGGTCCGAGAGACCGAGGAAGCTACCGCTGTACACCTGGGTGGTGGTGGTGCCGTTGATCACGTTGCTGTAGCGGCTCTTGAACTCGCTGTCGTGGAAGTCTCGGATGTCCGAGTTGGACGGGGGCAGCAGCGGTCCGCCGAACGGGGTGTAGAGGCTGTAGTTCGCCGGCCCGGCCGTAAGCGTCTTGGTATAGGTGTGCGTGACGCTGGCGAAGTCCACGAAAGTGAACGTCACCGAAGCCGCGCTGATCACCGTGCCGTTGGCCAGCCCGTTGCTCGTGCGCCGGCCCCAGTAGCACCCCATCAGGGCGTAGACGTCCGGAACCTGGTTCAGGTTGGGCGCAATGCTGATGGACTGCGTGCCGGTAGCCTGGCTGTTGATGTCGCCGGGCAGCCAGTTGTAGGCGCCCAGCCAGAAGTTACTCTCGGAGCGTGAGGGCAGCACCCGGCTGCCGCCGCTAAAGCGAGGGATGTTGCTGACCACCGGGATGCTGAACGGCACGCTTCCCAGCGTGACGTCTCCCGAAGCGCCCAGGCTGCCATAGGTGCTGTAAAGGCCGGAATAGTGCTGTTGAAGGTTCGCATTCAGGCTGGATGGCGGCAGCGTCACCTTCTGAAAATCCTGACCGTTCGCCGCGAAGGCAGCGCTGGCCAGCGCTGGAAGCAGCGCCAGAGTGAGCGCGGCAGTGCGGAGGGCCCGCGGCCGTCGGGCGGGTCGAGGGGTATCGGCCGGCTTGCGGCCCTGGAAAATCCGGTAATTCATGATCTCGTCCTACTCCCTATGTGAACCGTGCGCCCGTCCGCCACCCTTCCGGGAAGTCAAGGCTGCAGATCGACACCTGCTCGGTCCGTGCTGGCGGTCAAGTACCGGCCCAATGGGATCCATCCGGGCGGGACCACTCTGTGGGACCCCCAAGTTATTATGGTCCTTGGTAACAGATCCTGCAAGTACGCTCTCGCTCTCGAATAACTTGCTTACCTGCTTCCCGGTTTCCTTCCCGTTGTTACGAATTCCGACGAAGTGTCCCTCCATCACCAGGGAGCGGCCCCCGATTTGTAGAGGAGGCGAGCACGACGAGGCATGAAAAGGGGTGCCTCATTGCTTGGAGGTGCAGAAATTGGCGACAGGCGAACTAGTCGCCTTTGCGACCAGCGCCATAATTTAGTTGGGCGGCGCGGTCAGTCTCCCCGGCAGGGAACGAGCCGAAAGCCGGTTGGCCCGGGTGCTGGACGAGGGCTAGGAATGCCACCCGGCGGCATCCAACAACACCCGGCCTTCGCGGCGGCTTGCATCGGGTGGCTACAGGCGGTACATCACAGGCGAGCCCGGCTTGGCAGCTTAGAGCCTTTTCTCGCGTATGGTCTCCGCTCGGCGCCGCCGCGGCGCACCTCTCGGCATGTGTAGCCGAGAGTGCTACGCATTGTACGGCACCCAACTGCACTACCCACGCACCCACCAGAATTCTGACCGGCGCCCGGCTTGCAAGCTACCCCGCGGCCCGCGCCGGCGCCTCCCTCACCCGAGGACACTCCATTGAGTCTTGCTACGCCTACGATTGCCACAGGCTCCCGCTCGGACCTGAACCTGGCGAGCTACATCGACGTCATCCGCCGGCGCCGGACGATCTTCATCCAGATGTTCGTGATGGTGGTGGCCATCGGGCTGGTAGTGACCGCGCTTAGCAAGCCAGTCTACCAGTCTTACGCCACCATCATGGTGCCCACCACCGGCGCGAACGTGGGGGTATTCGACGCCAAGGATCCGATCGCGATGATCCTGGCTACGGCCCGCCCCGAGCCGATCAAGACCCAGGTCCAGATCCTCAACAGCGAGCCGTTCCAGAGCGAAGCACGGAAACTGGCCAAGATTACCGACGAGCCGGGCGTGGTGCCTCCCGCCGTGTCCGTGGAGCCGCTGGAAGGCATGAACGTGATCCGGGTGGTGGTGGAGGGGGGCGACCCGAAGGCCATCACCACGCTGGCGAATACCGTGGTGGATCTGCATCTCAAGAAGACGGACCTCACCACTACCACCGGCATCGAAGACACCAAGAACTTCACGAAGCAGGAGCGGGATCGGCTTGCTCGAGAGTTGAAGACTGCGGAGCGAGCGCTCATCAATTTCCGCAAGTCCCATCAGGACGTGCTGGTAGCCGCAGCGCAGGATGCGAAGGCGCAGGAGTACATCCAGCTTCAAGGTGACGTTCATGCCGCCGAGGCGAACCTCCGCAGCGCGCGGATCAAGCGCGGGCAGCTCGAGGCGCGGCTGGCGAGCGAGCAGAAGGAGCTGGTGCAGACGGAGAGTAAGCCGAATCCCCGGATCGAGCGACTCGCCAGCCGCCTGGACGACCTGCGTTTTCAGCGCGACGACCTGCTCCGGAAGTACCAGCCTACCCACCGGCTGGTAACGGACCTCGTGGCGCAGATCACCGCCCTGGAGGGTGAGCTGGCCACCGAGCCCAAGGAGTTGGAGACCCGCAGCCGCGTTCCGAACCCGCAGCGGGCGGCGCTTCAGTCACAGCTTGCGGAGCTTGACTCCAGCCAGCAGACGTTCGAGACCGCCTACAACGACTCCAAGGCGCAGCTCGACGCGAAGCGGAAGTATGTGGACAACTCCGGCCTCTGGCAGTTGGACCTGTCTCGATTGACCACGCAGCGCGATCGCATCGACGCCGAGCTGGCCAAGACAGAGACCGACCTCCGCGAGCTTGAGGTGCGGTCCCGGGTGCGGATCCGGACGGGGAAGGTGATCGAGGCGGCTCGCGTGCCCACCGCGCCGATCCGCCCCAAGAAGTCCACCAACCTCCTGCTCACCGTGATCCTCGCGGTCTGTCTCGCCGCCGCGATGGCGTTCCTCCAGGAGTTCCTGGACGACCGCGTGAACGCTCCCGCGGACCTGGAGCGGTTCTCCAGCGTGCCGGCCCTCGGACACGTGCCTTCCATGGAAGACGGAAGCGCGCGGCTGCTGAGCTCGCTGCCCGCCAACTCGCACGCAGCGGAATCGTACCGGGCGCTCCGGTCCACGATTGGGTTTGCCAGTATCGATACGCCGCTCCGGCGGCTGCTGGTTACCAGCTCCTCCAAGGGCGAAGGGAAGTCGGTTACCTCCGTCAACCTGGCTACGGCCATGGCGATGGACGGCAAGCGGGTAATCCTGGTGGATGCCGACCTTCGCCGCCCGAACATCCACCGGCTCATCCAGCTTCCGCTGGCTCCGGGTCTCTCGGAGGTTCTGGTGGGGATGAAGTCGCTGGACGAAGCGATCCAGCCCACGGAAGTGGAAAACCTCCGGGTGGTGTGCGCCGGCCCGATCCCGCCGAACCCCGCGGAGCTCTTGAACTCCCGGGCGTTCGACGTGCTGCTGGAGCAGCTCGAAGAGCGGGCCGACATCGTGATCTTCGATAGCCCGCCCTGCATCCCGGTGACGGACCCGCTGATCATTGCGAACCGCATGGACGGCGTGGTGCTGGTGCTCCAGGTAGGACAGACCCGGAAGGCGGCCGTCCGGCACGCGCAGGAGCTGCTGGAGCGAGCCCACGCTCGGGTCATCGGTGTGGTCTTCAACCGGGTCCATCAGCGCAAGAGCGGCTACTACTATTACTACAACTACTACTACACCGCGGACGGCTACTACGCTGAGGATGACCGGAAGGGCCGGCCCGGACGAAACGGCAAGGGCCCTCGGCCGAAGCTGGCCGCCGGTGAGCCGGTGAAGCCGCGCTCCTGGCAGGTGAAGAACGACGACGACGTCTAAACGACCGGTCGTTAGGATTCCGCGCCGCTCGCGATGCGGGCGCACCGGGCCAGGTGTCCGGCGCGCCGCCCGCCAGGCTCAAGCGCTCGCAGGTTGCGGCGCGACACCAGTATCGGGGAGCAGCCGCCCCGTTTCCCACGTGGGAGAGTCGTATGCAGAAGAAGAGTTCCCGCCCGTCCGTGTGGCCTGTTGCGCTCGCGCTCCTGGTAGGCGCAGCGTTTGTAACACAGGCGCGGACCGCCGGTGCGGCCCCGGAAGCGAAGCCCGCGCCGGCAGCGAAGACGCCGGTGGAGCTCTACCGGCTGCGCACCGGCGACGATCTTTCCATCTCGGTTAATCCACAGAAAGAGTACGACTGTGCCGGCACCGTGCTGCCGGATGGCCGCCTCTACCTGAAGACGATCGGGGCTCTCAAAGTGGTGGGGATGACCATCCCGGACCTCGAAGAGGCGCTCAAGAAGAAGCTCACCTTGGAGCTGGTGGACCCGGAAGTCCGCGTCACCCTGGTGCGGATCGCGCCGGAGCCGATGGAAAAGCCGGCCGACCCGGTGAAGCCCGGAAAGATCACCCTGGTGGGAGCGGTCGGCAAGAGCGGACCGATGGAGCTGGAGCCTGGGCTGCGGCTGCGTAAAGCGCTCGATCTGGCGGGTGGGGCGTCGAAGGATGCCGACCTTTCCCGGGTGTCGATCATTCACCCCGACCTGACGCGAACGATCGCGGATATCTCCACACCGGAGCGAGTGCTCAATCCCAAGTACAACGTCGTGCTCAAAGACGGTGACTCCGTGGAAGTGCCGTCCCTACCGCCCGCCGTGGCGGTGGTGGCGAATCCGGTGCGCGTGACCGGCCAGGTGGCCAGCCCGGGACAGTTCGAGTTGAAGCAGGGGATGACGGTCGAGGACTTGCTCATCACGGCCGGCCGCCCCACGCCGCTGGCGGATCTGGCGCACCTGGAGTTCCGGCGCGCCGGCCAGGAGCCCAAGACGATCAACCTGTTCGAGCAGCGGGAGAAGGGCCTGAACGGGAACATGAAGCTGGAGCCGGGCGACGAGCTCTACATTCCCGAAGTGAAAGACACCCTCTTGCTCATTGGCGCCGTCACCGCCCCGGGCGCTCGCCCGGTGAAGGACGGTACCACGATCCGCGAGTTCTTCCTGGCTCCGGAGCAGGCGGCGTCCATCAACCCGGCCAGCCAGAATCTGGACGAGGTCCGGGTTATTCGCCAGGGGCTCAAAGAGCCGATGAAGGTGGATGTGGACGGGGTGCTCAAGAAGCCGAACCGCAAGGACAACATCACCCTGCGCGTGGGCGACGTGATCTTCATCTCCCCGCGGGCTGGCTGTTCAATTTCCTTCTGTAAGGCGTCCGTAGAGAGCGTCCGTAGAGTAGCTGGAGTAATCTTGGTGAGTGATGCTTTGATGGAGCGCGAGATGTCCGCGGTGGCGGCGGAAGTGGAGCTGCCGGAGCTGGTCATCGAGCCGCGCAAGGGCTGGATCGCCATCGATTGGAAGGAGATCTGGCGCTACCGCGAGCTCCTCTACTTCCTCACGTGGCGAGACGTTAAGATCCGCTATAAGCAGACGGCGCTGGGAGCCGCCTGGGCGCTGATCCAGCCGCTGGCGAACATGCTGGTGTTCTCGCTGATCTTCGGGCGCCTGGCGGGCCTGGAGCACAAGACGGGCGGCCTGCCC
>JAJFMS010000163.1 GCA_020696885.1 Armatimonadota bacterium
AACCCGGTAGACCTCCAGCAGCCGGGGGAGCAGCTCCTCCCGCCCGACCACTCCCTCGAACACGGCTTCAACGCCCTCGCCGTGCGGCCGGAAGCCCTGGAAGAACATCCCCAGATTCTCTTCCTCTTCCCAGGGGGTGGAACAGTCGTCGCCGGACAGGCGCTGCCAGTAGGCGAACATCTCCTCCGGCGTGCCGTGCTCGTTAGGCATCACTTTCTCCGGGTGTTGGGTGTTGGGGTGTTCAGGGAGACCCCACCCCGGGCTTCGGCCACTCCGCGCTGAGGGCACCCGCCAGCTTGTTGGAGAGGGGCTGTGGATCGACGGGGCGATCGTCTTGGCTGAATGGTGCTCATGCCGACGCCTCACCGTGGCGTTAGAACGCTGGAGTAGCAGCGTCCTGATGACCCACTACTCCAGCACTCCACTACTCCATCACAGGTTCGGGTTGACGGTCTTCCACTGGTCCACGGGCGGAAGCACGCCCATGTCGATGACCTGGTCCCGCAGCTTCACGATGTGCTCGTAGCTCTCCTTGAGCGCGGCCTCGTCTTCCGGCAGCCCGTGCGGGACTTTGCCCACCAGGCCGTCGTCCGTGAAGTCCACGTCCGCCGCCATCATCACGCCGGCGTAGGGGCCGTCGCCGAAGAAGACGCCGCACGGCCACTCGTAGCCGCCCTGGATGCGCCCGCGCAGCATCTCCACGCTCTGGTGGGACGGCGACTGGTACGACGACCGTCCGCGCAGCTTGATGATCCGGGCGCCGCCGTTGCGTACGTGGTCCTGGATCGCGGTCCACTCTTCCTGGCTCAGCCCGCGGCCGTTGGCGGTGGCGCCGGCGAGGATGTCCGTGAGCAGCACGCCCTGGATGGCGGTGCCGGTCTTGAACACGGCCATCTTCTCTCCGTGCCCACCGTAGGTCTTGCAGCCGGTGACTTCATCCTGCGCCACGCCGAAGTGCTGCGCCAGCTTCGTCTGCAGCCGGGTGCTGTCCAGCGCCGCCAGGGTGGAGACGCGGCCCGGCTTGAGGCCGGAGTGCACCAGCGTGGTGAGCCCGGTGATATCCGCCGGGTTGAAGATGATGACCACGAACTCGGCGTCCGGGCAATACTGGCGGATGTTCTCTCCCAGCCCCTTCGCGATCTCGCAGTTGCCACGCAGCAGGTCCTCGCGGGTCATCCCTTCCTTCCGCGGCGCGCCGCCGGACGAGATGATGTACGAAGTGCCGGTGAGCGCCTCGCCGATGTCCGTGGTCCAGGTGACCCGGGCGCCGGGATAAGCGCAGTGGTAGATCTCCTCCGCCGCGCCCTCGAGGCCCGGCGCGAAGGGATCGTACATCACGATGTTGTTGGCAGTGCCGGTGGCAAGCAGGTCTTGCACCAGGTTGGACCCGATGGCCCCCCCAGCGCCCATAATGGCGACTTTCTTGTCTGTCAGATACATTTGGTGTTCCTCAAGGGATTTAACCGCAGAGACGCAGAGTGCGCAGAGAGGGAAGGAGAGGATTGGAGTTATTCTTCGCGCCAGTTGAGGACGCGGCGGAGGATGCCGTTCTTGAGCACGGGCACGTTGAAGTTGATCAAAAGGCCCACGTTCCAGCTACCGAGTCGCAAGTAGGTTATGATCTGGGCGTCATGCACCGCTTCCGGTGCATCGATCGCCTTCAGCTCCACGACCACGCGATTGTCGACCAGCAGGTCAAGCCGATATCCACAGTCAAGCTGCTCGCCTTTGTAGACTACTGGAAGTGGAACTTCCGCTGCGTACGGTATGCCACGTAGCGACAACTCCTGCTTCATACAGGCGAGATACGCCGACTCCAGCAATCCTGGCCCAAGTGTCCGATGCACCTCAATGGCGGCACTAATGATTGCCTCTGTGAGTTCATTAGTCCGCATCCTCTCTCCCTCTCCGCGCTCTCTGCGTCTCTGCGGTTAAGATCTGATCTACAATCGCGAAGCGAGTGTCTCGCCCATGTCGGCGGGGGTTTCCACTACGGTGATGCCCGCGGCGCGGAGGGCGGCCATCTTCTCGGTGGCGGTGCCCTTGCCGCCGGCGATGATGGCGCCGGCGTGGCCCATGCGCCGTCCGGGAGGCGCCGTGCGGCCCGCGATGAATGCCACGATCGGCTTGGTCACGTTCTCCGCGGCCCAGGCGGCGGCGTCTTCCTCGGCGGAGCCGCCGATCTCACCGATCATGATGATCGCGCGAGTGCCGGGATCCGCTTCGAACGCCGCGAGGGCGTCGATGAAGTTGGTGCCGTTCACCGGGTCGCCGCCGATGCCGATGGCGGTGCTCTGCCCGATGCCCAGGCGCGTCAACTGGTCCACCGCCTCATAGGTGAGGGTGCCGGAGCGGCTGACCACGCCCACATCACCGGGCTTATGGATGTGACCGGGCATGATCCCGATCTTGCACTCGCCGGGAGTGATGAGGCCCGGGCAGTTGGGGCCGATGATCCGCATCGGGTGTCCCTGCAGGGCGCGCTTCACGCTCACCATGTCGTTGACGGGAATGCCTTCGGTGATCACCACGCAGAGGGAGATCCCGGCGTCCGCCGCTTCCAGGATGGCGTCCGCGGCGAAAGGCGGCGGCACGAAGATGGCGCTGGCGTCCGCGCCGGTCTCTTCCACCGCCTGGCGGACCGTATTGAAGACCGGGACCTTCTCCTCGAAGAGGGTGCCGCCCTTACCGGGGGTAACGCCGGCCACTACCTGTGTGCCGTATTCCAGCATCTGCCGCGCGTGGAAGGAGCCGGCGCTGCCGGTGATCCCCTGCACCACCACGCGGGTATCACGATTGACCCAGACTGACATATCTCTCTCCAGGGTTAGGCGGCGTTCGCGGCCTCGACGACCTTCTGCGCGGCTTCGGTGAGCTTATCGGCGGGGATGATCGCCAGCCCGCTCTCGGACAGGATCTTCTTGCCGAGCTCCACGTTTGTGCCCTGCAGCCGGACCACGAGGGGGATCTTGAGCTCCAGCTTCTTGGCGGCGTTCACGATGCCGTTGGCGATGATGTCGCACTTCATGATCCCGCCGAAGATGTTGACCAGGATCGCCTTGACGTTCGGATCGCTGGTGAGCAGGCGGAACGCGTCCGTTACCTGCTCCTCGCTGGCGCCGCCGCCCACGTCCAGGAAGTTGGCCGGCTCGCCGCCGTGCAGCTTGATGATGTCCATGGTGGACATCGCCAGGCCGGCGCCGTTGACCATGCACGCGATGTTGCCGTCCAGGCTGATGTAGTTGATGCCGTAGTCGTGCGCCTCGCGCTCCTGCGGCGTCTCCTCGAACGGATCGCGGTACGCGGCGAGGTCCTTGTGGCGGAACAGCGCGTTGTCGTCCAGGTTGATCTTGGCGTCCAGCGCGATCACGTCACCCTGCGAGGTCACCACCAGCGGGTTGATCTCGGCCAGGCTGCAGTCGGTCTTCACGTAGGCGTCGTAGAACTGGCCCACGAACTTGACGAACTTCCCGATGATCGCCTTGTCCAGCCCCAGCCCGAACGCGAGCTGCCGGCCCTGGTACGCCTGGTAGCCGACCGCCGGGTCGATCCAGACCTTCAGGATCTTCTCCGGGGTCTCTTCGGCGACTTTCTCGATCTCGACGCCGCCCTCGGAGCTCGCCATGATGACGTTGCGGCTGGTCTCACGGTCCAGCAGCAGGCCGAGGTAGTACTCCTTGGCGATGTCGGAGCCGGCCTCGATGTAGACCTTCCGAACCTCCTGCCCCTGCGGGCCGGTCTGGTGGGTGATGAGCTGCATCCCGAGGATCTCCCCGGCAGCCTTCTCGGCCTCGTCCGCGCTGCGGGCCAGCTTGACGCCGCCGCCCTTGCCGCGGCCGCCGGCGTGGATCTGCGCCTTCACCACCACGAGGTTTCCGCCCAGGCGCTCCGCGATGGCGCGGGCCTGCTCCGGCGTCTCGGCCACCTCTCCCGCGGGGGTGGGCACGCCGTAGCGCCGCAGGACTTCCTTGGCTTGATATTCGTGAATCTTCACGGTGTCACTCTCCGGCCCAAGGGCCGCGTTCGTAGCCAATCTTCACGGGCAAAAAGCCCCTGCAATCGTATCACGGTGCCCAAACCGGGCGTTGGGTGTTGGGTGTTAGGCCTTGGGTGTTAGGCCTTGGGTGTTGGGTTACCGATCGTTCGGGAAGCCCCACCCCGCCCTTCGGGCACCCCTCCCCACCTTTGGTGGAGAGGGGCCGAGCCCGGAGGCTAGTCGTCCTTGGCTTAGCCAACCAGGCCAAACGAACCACGGCCCCTCTCCATTCGCAGAATGGGGAGGGGTGCCCGAAGGGCGGGGTGGGGTCTGATCGGGTAACGCTACTAAAACAACCGTGTGCGTGTTACTCTTTGAGTGATGCTCGAAAAGACCTTCATCCACGCGCAGGGGGTAGGCCCCCTGACGGAGCGGCGCCTGTGGGAGCAGGGCGCGGACTGCTGGGAGTCGTTCCTGGCGGCGCCGGACGCCTTTGGCCTTTCGCGCGGGCGGCTGCCGCTGCTGCTCGATACGGTGAGCCGATCGCCGGAAGCCCTCGCCCAGGGCGACTTCCGCTTCTTCCGGGAGCGGCTGGCGCAGAAGGAGCACTGGCGCGCCTGGAAGGCGTTTCCGGGCCGGGTGGTCTACCTGGATATCGAGACCGATGGCGGCACGGACTTCGACAACGTCACCGTGATCGGCGCGTACGACGGCGTGGAGATGCGCCAGTACGTGCGCGGCGAGAACCTGCTCGACTTCCCCGAGGTGATGGAGGACTGCGCCCTCCTGGTGACCTTCTTCGGGAACGGGTTCGACATCCCGGTGCTCCGCAACGCCTTCCCGCGGGTGCGGTTCGACCGGCTCCACCTGGACCTCTGCCCCACCCTGCGCCGGCTCGGCTTTAGCGGCGGGCTGAAGAGCGTGGAGCGGCAGGTCGGCATCGGCCGGAGCCGGGAGACCTCCGGCCTCAGCGGCTGGGACGCCGTGCGCCTCTGGCGGCAATGGCGCTACGGCAGCGACGAGGCCCTGCGCGTGCTGCTCCGCTACAATGCGGAGGACGTGATTAACATGGTGCCGCTGGCGGACCTGGCCTATACCGGCCTGGGCCGGCAACTCCAGGCGGAGTGATGCCGCCTGGATGACAGGAGGCGTGATGGTTGAAGCAGTTCCGCCGGTCGACCTCGCCGCCACCTCCATCGCTGCCGTGGAGCTCCCGCCCATTCTCAGCCCGGCCGGAGGCCTCCGAAGCACCTGGCTTGGGGCGCTCACCGGGGTCTCGGGGGTCATCGCGGGGATGCTCGGCATCGCGCTTGCCTTGTTCGTCGGAAACTGGGACGTGGTCCTCACGGTGCCGTTCTACCTGGTGGTGCCTCTTTACTTCACTGCCACCAAGCTTCTGGCGCTCGTCATGTACCGCCGCTTCGGCCGCTCCGCCGCCAGGCTCGAACCGGCCATCACGCGGTCGGGCGCGCCGATGACGATTCACTACCTCAACCGGGTACGCGCCGCCGTCCGCTGCGAGTTGAGCCTGTCCGTCGTGGCGCGCGAGGTGATCACCGATAATCCGCAGGGACTACGCCGGACCCGGCACGTGGATCACCTGGTGCAAACCGCGTCCTTCGCCGGGTTGGAGTCGGCAGGCGGTGAATGCCTGGAGGTGCGGCACGACTTTTCGCTGCCTGCCACCGACCCGACCGCGTTCACTTCCGGAAAATGGCCCGTGGTCTGGGTGCTGAAGGTCTGCATCCTGCCCCGGCGTGGGCTGGACCTCTGGGAAGAGTTCTCGCTGCCGACGCCCGCGCCGCTGAGCGAAGCCGCTGATCCCGCCCCGGCGGACGAGGCCGACGGCGACTGCAGCGTGATCCTGACCCTCAACAAATGGCCCACCACTCCCGGAATCGTGCATGCGGTGCAGACCGAGGCGCCGCACATGACCAGCTCCATGTTCTACTCGTTGACTGCGGCGCCGCCCATCGTGCTGCTGGAGAACGTTTCTCGGAGCCGTGCCGAGCGGGCGAGGGTCCGGATCCAGGCGGTCGGCGGTGTGGTCGAGGTGCGGCGCGGGACCAGGAAACTGCCCCCGCTCCCCCGCGCCGGCCTCCCGATTCCGCACGAGATGGCGGATGATCCGACTTCTTTGCCGATCCCCCACCGCGAGCCCACGACCGATGACTGACGAAAACCAGGAAATGCCCGTGATCCGCCGCCTGCGTGAAACCGACTCGCTGGCAGAGCTCACCGAGATGCTGCACCGGGCCTATGCCGGGCTGGCCGCCGCCGGACTGCGCTACCTGGCCTCCCACCAGTCCGAGGCGGTCACGGCCAGGCGGGTCTCGTCAGGGGAATGCTACGTGGCGCTGTGCGGGGGCCGGCTGGTAGGCACGATCACGTTGGTTCCGCCCGGAGGCGGTCGCGGCGCCGCCTATTACCAGCGTCCGGGAGTGGCAGCCTTCCAGCAGTTCGGCGTGGAGCCGGAGCTCCAGGGGACCGGTATCGGCAGCCGGCTGCTCGAAACGGTCGAGGCCCGGGCGCAAGAGCTCGGGGCGGTGGAGATGGCCCTTGACACTGCGGAATGCGCGACCCAGCTCATCGCCGCCTACGAGCGGCGCGGCTACCGGATTGTGGATCGCGTCGACTGGGAAGTCACCAACTACGTGAGCGTGGTAATGGCCAAGCCGCTGGGAAGTGCGAGTGACGAAGTAAGAAGTGCGAACGATAGGGGCCGAACCTCATCGATCTGAACCGATCATCGCGGCTGACCGCGCGTATCTGTTCGCACTTCGCACTTCGTCGCTCGCACTCCGAACGGCGACTACTTCTTCGGAATGCCGAGCTCTTCCAGCTTCGCGGCCACATCCTTGCCGTGGCTGCCGGGCTTGACGCCCTTGTCGATGAAGCGGATCACGCCCTGGTCGTCGATGATGTACGTCCAGCGGGCTGCGAAGCCGTTCTGCGGGTTCAAGACCCCCAGCGCCTTGGCGTAGGTCTTGTCCGGATCGCTCAACAGCACGAAGTTGTACTGGTTCTTATCCGAGAACTCTTTGTTCTTCTCTGCCGGGTCGACGCTGGCGCCGAACACCTGGACCTTGTACTTCGAAATGGTGCTCATCTCATCACGGAGAGAGTTACATTCGGCCGTTCAGCCACCTGTTAACGCTTTGGGATACCAGGCCACGATCACGGCGGACTTCCCCTGGAACTGGCTGAGGGAGTACTTATCCCCCACCGCCAGCGGCGCGGCCTCTTGCGCCGCCCCGGGGCCGGCGAGGGCGCCAATTGCCAACACGGCCGCGAGGCCGATCATCCATTTCATCCCGTCATTCTCCTGGAGCGCGGGTCCGGCCGGCGTCGGTCGCCGGCACCTATAGTAGAATTCCGCGTCATGCGACGATAGTCATCTGCTGTATCTATACTCGCGCCACGGCGGATTGTCAGCCATTAGGAGTAGAAGACCCAATTTAGATCACACCCTTGTGGGATATCTTCCGCGAGCGGACCACCGAACATCCTGGAAAAGAAAGTAAAGGGGCTTGGGACGTGGGGCCGGGGCGGAGGAGCCTGTCGATGACCTGGTTCGATATGGTGTTGGTGGTGCTGGTGCTGGCGGTGGTGGTCTGGGAAGCGCGGATGGAGACCGGCCGCGCCCTGCTGGACACCATGGCGGCGCTGGCGGCCGTGCAGTTTGCACGTGTCCTGGCGGTGCCCGTTACCACCTGGGGCAACTGGCGACCGCTGCCGGGCACCGAGTTCAGCCCGCTCGCGCTCGCCCTCAGCTTCGGCGGGCTGCTGATCGTAGGGCTGACGCTGAGCAAGTTCCTGCACCAGCGCGCTCGCTGGTCGATGGACCAGTTCGACCTGCTCTTCGGTGCGGCGCTGGGAGTGGTCATCGCCGTGGCGGTGGGGCACGGGATCACAGAGATCGCGGCCCGGTTTGCGATCCAGAAGCACGGCTACCTGCCGGAGTTCTGGACCAACTCCCTGGTGGCGGATGAGCTGCGGTCGTTCCGCACCTACCACCTGGTGGTGGACACCTTCCACAACTACCAGAACGGCCGAGGGATGCCGTAAACGAGGGTTGCTAAAGAGCCGTAGCAGAGCGGGGGTACCCGCGTGCGGGTCGATGCGCGTGGAGCGTTCAGCGCTGCCCCGAGGATCGTCCCGGCTCGGCCCTACAGCGCCGGCGATGACCCCCGGGCTGCAGCGCGAGGCCGGGAACTATCCGGACCTCCGGCTCCTCCGCGTGGGGATGGAGATCGTCCCGTTCGTGGAGCACTTCCATTAGCCTTCCGGCTGATTGCCGGAGTCCCGACGGAAGTCGGGCGCTCGATAGACCTGTCCGGAACCCCGACTTCCGTCGGGACTCCGGCAACCGCGCCATAGCCTGTCTAACCCGCGAACAACCGCAGCCGCTCCTGCACCAGCTCCCGGCGCGCGCGCAGGTCTTCGGCCTGCTTCTGCGTCTTCTCCACGATCTCGGCTGGGGCGCGGCTGGTGAAGCTCTCGTTGGAGAGCCGCCCCTCCACGCCTGCGAGCTCCTTGCCGATCGTCTCCAGCTCTTTCCCGAGGCGAGTCTTCTCGGCCTCCACGTCCACCAGGCCGGCCACGGCGATCGCGATCTCGAACCCGGAGGCTAGCGCGGTAGCGGCCGGTCCCTCGGGGCGCTCCCGCGTGATGCGTGCCCGGGAGCGCTGCTCCACGTAGGCCAGGTTCAGCTCGCCGTCGCCGAGGATCGCGGCGTCCACCGCCTGGTTCGGCACGCCGAGCTCCGCTTTGAGGTTCCGGATCGCTCGGGTCACCTCCATCACGGCGGCCATCCCTGCCTCGGCCGCTTCGCTCCGCAGCTCTGCGTGCGCCCCCGGGTAGGACTGCACCATCAGCGCGCTCTCGTCGGAAGTGACCGGCAGCGATTGCCAGATCTCCTCGGTGATGAACGGCAAGAATGGGTGCGCCAGTCGGAGCGATGCTTCCAGCACCGCTGTCAGCATCTCGCGGATCAGCGTGGGGTCGTCGGACCGCAGTCGCGGCTTGGCCAGCTCCAGGTACCAGTCCGCCAGCTCGTCCCAGAGGAAGTGGTAGAGGGTCCAGGCGGCCTCCCCCAGCGCGTAGCGGTCCAGCGCGTCGTTCACGGATGCGGAAGCGGCGGCGAACCGGGAGAGCAGCCAGCGGTCGGCCAGTTCCAGGTCTTCCCGCGCGGCCAGCTCTTCCAGCGGCCGGAGCGCTACGTCCCCCTCCCCCAGGTTCATCAGCACGAACCGGCTGATGCTCCAGAGCTTGGTGCAGAAGTTGCGCATCTGCTCGATCTGCTCGGCCTTGGCGAGCGAGTCGTCGGCGCCCTTCGCCTTCTTGCCGCCGGACTTCCACTCCATCTTGAAGCGGATGTCCTGGCTATCCGAGACCAGGCTGGTGAGACCGAAGCGGGTCGCGTCGGCGCCGTACAGCTTGATCAGCTCCAGCGGATCCACGCCGGTGCCGAGGCTCTTGCTCATCCGCTTGCCGTCCTCGGTCATCACCGTGGCGTGCACCAGCACCTCGCGGAACGGCTCTTTGCCGATGAACTCCTCGCCGGTCATGATCATCCGCGCCACCCAGAGATACAGGATGTCGCGCCCGGTGATCATCAGGTCGGTCGGGTAGAAGCAGCCCAGCTCACCGGTCTCTCCCGGCCAGCCAAGAGTGGCGTGCGGCCAGAGCGCGCTGCTGAACCAGGTGTCCAGCACGTCCGGGTCCTGTTCCAGGTCGGTGCCGTTGCAGCGCGGACAGGCGGCCGGCGGCTCCACGGAGGCGATCGGCTGCGCGTCCT